>NZ_JBDZDJ010000017.1:0-118703 GCF_040049135.1 Gordonia sp. VNK1
CGCGGCAACTCCAGATACTCCCGGACATAGGCTGTGATCTCAGCGATCGTGTAACCAGCACTAATACTCATGTTGTGAACCTCCTCCTCGGAAGTGACTCACACCCAGATTGGCATACAACGGATCTGACGGTGTCGGCCTCATCTCCGTCGAGTGGGCGCCCTTTTCCGTCGAGTGGGCGCCGTTTTCCGTCGAGTGGGCGCCCTTTCGCGTCGAGTGGGCGCCGATTCTCGTCGAGTGGGCGCCGTTTCTCGTCGAGTGGGTGTGCTTTTTCGTCGAGTGTGCGTCCGGGTTGCCTCTTTGGGCACGCCTGCCGATCTCACGGCCATGCGACTGCGCACACTCGACGCGAAGGGGCGCCCACTCGACGCTCGTCGGTCCGGCAGCGCTCATCCGCCGACGAAGAAACCCGTCAGCGCCGCGGCCGGGTGTAGTGCCGAACTCAGGTTCGCCGCGCTCAGCAGTCCCCATGCCGCTGCGCCGAGCAGGCAGGCGGTGACGGCGGCGGTGCGGCGCAGCCGCGATGACCGGGATGCCGTGCTCGACCGGCGAATGAGGTATGCCCCGACGGCCAGGAGCACGACGGTCAGCAGCGCGGCGGCGACCGCCACGACGACGTGATAGCGGGCGAAGTCGTCGACGAGGACGGTCAGGGCGGGATGCGCGTCACCGGAGGCCGGATACCCGCCGAGGGCGTCACCGACCGGCCGGACCGCGCCATTGCCGCTGGGCAGGAAGGACAGCACCGATGACAGCGGGGCCAGCGTCCCCTGGATGTTGGCGACCAGCACCACCGTTGCCAGTGATGCGGTCAGCGCCGCCCCGCCGGCGCCGACGGCCGACCACCGGGATGGGCTGTGCGACCGCCACCGACGGTACAGACGAACCGACAGCATCAGCGACAGCGCGAGAAGTGCCACGGCGAGAACGGCTTTCGCCGCGTGGAAGTGCTGCCACTGGGCCACCATGTGTGCCAGCTCCGGGGTGGGCGCGGACTGGCCGGAGTGCCAGTACTCGGCGACGGCGGTGGTCGTCGACGCGGCCGCGCGGCCCGGCGCGAGATCACCACCGGCCACCATCGCGGCGGGCACGGCAAAGGCGCAGATTCCGACGACGACCGTCGCCGCGATGAGAGCCGTTGTGGGCAGCCGGTATTCACCGATACTGCGGTGCGATGAGCGATGTGCCATGGTGGGGACTCCTGTGCGTCGGGCCGCGACCTCGTCGCTCCATCGTGCCCGATCGGCGGTGGCGGTGCCGTAGCGTGTGGCCATGTCGTCGTTGGAGATCGTGGTCCGGGGTAATGCGCGCGAGGTGTACGAGCCGGAGCTGGCGCGAGTGCGCGTGGCGGTGAACATCTCCGGTGGGCAGCGGGAGGCGGTGTACCGGCAGGCCGTCGAGGTGCATGCCCGGGTGACCGCCGCGGTGGGCGAACTCGCCGAACGATCGGCGGTGCGGGAGTGGACCTCCCAGAGTGTGTGGGTGAGTTCCCACCGCCCCTACAACCGGGACGGGCAGCTGCAGGATCCGGTGTACTCGACCGACATCGGCGTGGACGCGACCTTCGTCGACTTCGACGAACTGGGCCGCTTCGTGGATCGATGGGCGGTGGAGCCCGGTGTGGATGTCGGTGGTGTGCGCTGGGCGCTCGGGGAGGACAGCCGGCGTCGGCATCAGGTGGAACTGCGGCGGCTGGCCGTCGACGATGCGGTGGCCAAGGCGCAGGCCTACGCCGACGCGGTGGGGCGGGGACCGGTGGTGGCCACCCAACTCGCCGACCACGACATGCTCTCCGGGCCGACGCCGACGCCCCGGGGGATGGTCCTGGCCGGCGCTCCGATGGACTCCGGCCCGCAACTGGATCTGAGGCCCGGCGACATCGAGATGACGGTCGCCGTGGATGCCCGATTCGTGGCCGAATGACGCCGCGACCGCTGGGCGCACCTGAGAATCTCCTCAATCTCGGTGTGCGTCGGCGCGTCTGCGCAGCGTCGACGTCGGATGACCCTAGATTGTGGAGTGGCCTCGTGTAACCAGAGTGACAGAAAGGGAGAGCCATGCCCACCTCCGTCTTATGGGTCTGCCTCGTCGCAGTGTGGCTCTTCGTGCTGGTTCCGATGGTCATCAAGGGCCGCCCGCAGATGAAGAAGTCCACCGACGCGGCCAAGGCGACTCGCCTGCTGCACCGCGGTGGCACCCGCACCCGTACCGCCCGGCGTCGGGCGTCGGGCGCACATCCGCATGACCCGTCGTGGAAGTCCGAGCGCGTGTCGAGCCGCCGGTCGGCCACCGCCGTGTTGGACGCCGACGACGATTCCGACGAGGACATCATCGATGAGACCGTCGACGATGCGACCGCCACCGACAGTGCGGCGACGGCCGACGACGTCACCGATGACGCGACCGCCGACGCCACCGAGGCAGCCGCAGAACAGGATTCCGACACCGACGAGGACGCCGAGAGTGACGTCCTCACCGGCGAGGTCGAGACCGAGGCGGCGACGGCGGCCGACACCGACGCACCCGCCGCGGTCACGGTGACACGCGTCGAGATCGACGTCGTCGAGGTGGACATCGAGGAGATCGATCTCGTTGCGGCCGACGACGAATACGACGCCGACGATGAGTACGACGACTACGACGACTACGAAGACGACGAGTACGACGACGATCTCGACGACGAGTACGCCGACGACGAGTACGAGGATGACGGCGACTACGAGGATGACGCCGAGTATGACGACGATCTCGAGGATGAGTACGCCGACGACGACGTCGACCTCGACGATCCGCACGACGACCTCGACGAGGTGGAGGTCCGGCCGGCCGCCAAGAAGACGGACCGGGCAACCGACGAGCCCGCCCCAGAGGCGAAGCCGGACAGGAAGTCTCGTCGACGCGCCGCATACTCGATCGACACGCAGGGAGATGCCCTGCGGTACAAGGAACGTCAGCGGGTCACCCTCACGCTGCTGGTGCTCGTCATCGCCGCCATCGTGAGCGGTGTGGTGTTCGGCCTGTACGGCTGGGTCGCCACCGGCGTCACCGGCGTCATGTTCCTGGCCTACATGTTCTATCTGCGTCGAACGGTGAAGGCGGAGCAGCAGATTCGGGCTCAGCGCATCGCCCGGGCCCGTCGCGCGGCCCGCGAGGACGACGAGCGTCGGCGTCGTGAGGAGCAGACACCGGAGTTCGCCGCGACCCCCGCCCCGGCACGCCTACGACGTCCCGGCGGTGCGGTGGTCCTCGAGATCGACGACGAGGACCCGGTATTCGATCATCTGCCGCCGTTCCAGCGGCGTCGGGTCATGCGAGAAGACCCGGACTTCCGGCAGGCTGCGGCGGGCTGACGTCGATCGACTCCGGGTGCTCGGCAATCCACGTGCGCCCGGCCTTCACCGCACGGCACAGGGCAAGGCGCTCACCGACATACAGTGACGGGGCGCCGATCAGCGGAACCCACGACAATGTCGAGAAGGGTCGACGCGGTTGCGGTCGATGACCCATCTCGTCGTCGACCTTGCGGAGGATCTGTCCGGTGTGCCAGAGCATCCGGATCGGTGATCGACCGTGGCGGGGAGCCGAATCGGGTCCCACCGGTGACACCGCCGACGGCAGGGCCTCATCGGGAAGGTCGCGGCCGCACAGCACCGACGCGAGAAGCCGTGTCTGCCAGGCGCGGTCGGTGACCCCGTACTCCCGGGCGATGGCGACCAGCACGATCGCCTGATTGGCGAATCCGAGCGGGGTGGCGATCGGTAGGAACTTCACCCACGCACCGAAGACGCCGGGGTAGGCGAGCGCGATGGTGTTGATCGCGCCGATGCGGCTGATCCACCAGTCGGCACGCTCGTTCATGGACAGTTGTGTCCAGCCCTGGGTGCCGGGCCAGTCGGCGACGTCCAACGCGATGGCCAGCGCGTGTTGCACCCTGGCGATCGGCCCGTGGGGATCGGGGTCTTCGGCGAAGGTGTGTTCCTTGAGGCGCAGCGGGTCGCGTTCGGCGAGCAGATCCAGGAGCGGATCGATGACGCCGATCGCCTTGTCCAGTGCTGTCGCGAGTTGTTCGTCGGTCATGGAGGCCACGTCCGCGAGCGTAGCGAACGGGTCGGCGGCAGTGCCGTGACCAGCTGTTTGTGAGGACTGTGCCGCGTGCTGCTAGAGTGTCTGAGGCTGGTCGCGAGACCGGCACGGGGCTATGGCGCAGTTGGTAGCGCGACTCGTTCGCATCGAGTAGGTCAGGGGTTCGATTCCCCTTAGCTCCACTCCAGAAAACCCAGGTCAGGACACTTTCCGGCCTGGGTTTTGTTGTCGGAGGGTGTCCCCGGTACGCAGTGGTCCCGCACCGGGTTCACTCGCGACCAGCACACCGGTATCGACAAGGATCAACGTCCGAAGTCGTCGGCCAGTACTTCGTCGACCGGCTCGGAGTCGTTCGGCTCCTCTTCGACCAGTCCCAACGAGCGGGGCCCAGGTCCCGGTCATCACCATCCGCCTCGCCACGATCGTGCTCATCCGCGGCTGTACTTGCCGTGCTCGCGCTCCTCTTCGACCAGTTCCTTGGTCCGCAGGAGCCGCAGCGATGTCACGAGCACGACTCCACCGACGATGTTGAACAGCACTGCGTACCAGAACCATTGGAGCCAATCGACGATGCCGACGTCGGCACCCGAGAAGATGCCGCCGAAGATCAGTAGCGAGTCGAGGACCGAGTGGAACAGTTGAAGACCGGCGAGCAGGAACGCGGCACCGACGCACGCCACTATCCGGGCGACGGGCGAATCGGTGCCCTGTTGCATCCGCGTCAGCAGGGTCATCGTGCTCCCGCCGAGCACCGCCAGGCAGATGGATTGCAGGTTGAGGGGCGCGTGGACGAAGTGCTCGGCCGACTCGGCCAGCGTCGCGCTCCACTCGGGAAACGCGCGGGTCACGATCCACATCATGATCGCGCCGCCGACCAGATTGGCCGCCAGGGTGCCGATCCACAGCTTGCCGAGGTCACGCAGCCTGCCGTCCCGCGACACGACTGCCGCGATCGGCATCAGGAAGTCTTCGGTGAACAATTCGCTGTGTGCGAGGTAGATGGCGATGAGTCCGATGGCGAACGCCACGCCGGCGAGAAGGTGATTTCCGGTCTCGTGGAGCACGGCCAGCATGGCCATGATGCCGACCGACACCTCGATCCCGCCGAACAAGCCGGTGACGAGGACTGCGCGTGCGGTGCGATGCAGGCGTTCGGCACCCTCGGTGACCACCGCTTCAAAGCTGCGCTCGAGTTCATCCTCGACCGGTCCGTCGTTGGGGCCGATCTGTCGGCGCTGTGCATCGTCACTCATGGTTGCCTACCTGTCGGCACCCGAGACTGCAGTGTCGTCGCTGCCGGTTGTCTTGTCGTCGCCGGCAATTCCTGTCGGGCGTCACAGGTCGATCGTAGAAGGCGCCGGGGGCGGATCGCCGGAAGTAGGCCGTCGTTGAGGCCTTCATTCCGTCAACTGCGTCCGCGCACCACGCGTGGAACGTGATCATCACGTCGGCGAGTAGAACCGCCCCCGGTCGCCCTCGACGAGATTCTCGAGGATCGAAACCGACGGTGACGACCCTCGTGGTCGACTCATTGGTCGTGATCGCGCTGCCTTGTGCGCCAGGCGTTCGATGTCGCGTCGAATTGTGCTGAGCGGCAAGGGCGTGTCGCCGATCCGTCAGAGCAAGGGGTTGACGACACGAACTCCGCGGAGAGTGCTTCCATGCGTGAGGTCTTCGGTCCAGAGTTCGTCGCAGCATGCGCGGGCTGCTGCCTCGAGAATCATTGCATCGAAAATGGACAGTTCGTGTCGCGCCGCCGTATGAGCGGCCAGGCGGACAAGTTCTGCGTCGGCGGCGATCACGTCGAGAGGTAGTGCGTCGAGGACGCGAGCGGCGTCGGCACGGCTGCGCCCGAGCTTGCGTGTCAGAACCGAATGCAACTCGATCAGGACTTGGGTGCTGATCACCGCGTCCCCGGCACGCGCGACGAAGACCTCCCGCGCACGGGATTGCTTTTCTGGGAGGCCGTCGTCGAACTGATAAGCGAGGAGATTGGTGTCGAGGAAGACGGTCACTGATCGGCCTCGGTTGTGTGGTCGTACAGTTCCTCGCGTATCCAGCCTCTGCCGCCCGTGCTGCCACTGAGCTCGCGTGACAGTTCGACGAAGTCGTCGGCCGCGCGTTGGCGCCGCAAGCGCGCTTCGTCCTCGCCCGCGTACTCGGTCAGGCGTTGCGCGAGAAACTGATTTACTGACTCCCCACGTTCGATGGCGCGAATGCGTGCTCGCTTGAGCGTGTCATCGTCGACGGTGATGGTGAGGTTTGCCACGTGATCAGTGTAGCGCTGAATCCGTGCTACGCGAGGTGATCGGTGGCCACGTCCCCCGCACTCATGACCCGCCGACTCCCGCCGCGCCACCGATTCCCCCGGCGCCGCCGGCCCCGTCTGATCCCGGGGTCGCGGTGCCGCCCGATGCCGAACCGCCGTTGCCGCCATGGCCACCCGTCCAACCGACGAGTCCCGACTCGGCACCGTTGCCGCCGTTGCCTCCGGTCGTGACGCCACCGGTCGACGCCGCCGAGCCGCCATCGCCGCCGCTGCCGCCCGTGCCGGTGCCGATGAACCCGCCATATCCGCCGTCACCGCCGTTGCCGCCGGTGGCCGTGGTTCCGCCGGACGCGTTGCCACCGTCGCCGCCGTTCCCGCCGTCACCGCTGAGCATCCCGCCGCCGATGCCGCCATCGCCACCGTCGCCGCCGGTGACTGTTGCTGTGCCACTGGCGTTTCCGCCATTTCCGCCCTGCACACCCGCGTTGCCCTGGCTGACGGTGTGGCCGCCCTCGCCGCCGTTTCCGCCTGTCGCAGAACCATTCTGGGTGGTGGCATCACCACCGTCGCCGCCGCTGTTGGAGGTCCCGGCGAAGACGTTTCCACCCGCGCCGCCATTGCCGCCGGTGGCATCACCGGTTCCGGTGACGGTGGCGGCACCACCGGCGCCGCCCGGCCCGGCGGTGTTCCACTTGCCGTTCCCGCCGAAGCCGCCGCTGCCGCCGATCGCGTTGCCGTTCACCGTCGTCGCGTCACCTCCCGCACCACCGCCCAGAGTGCTGCCCGCCGGGTTGAGGTCCGAGACACGCGGTCCGCTGTCGCCGCCGTTGCCGGCGACGGCATCTCCGGTGACCGCGGAGGCGTCGCCGCCGTCACCACCGGCACCCGGATTGCCGCCGAACAATCCGCTGGTTCCGCCGCGACCGCCGTTGCCGCCGATGGCATCGCCGGTCCCGGTGTTGAGGTCCGAACCGCCGTTGCCGCCGTTCCCGCCGCTGCCGCTGAACAGGCCACCGTCACCGCCGACGCCACCCGCGAGCGCCGCGGAGATCAACAGCCCGGATTGCGGGTCGTAGACTGCGTCGACACCGTCGCCGCCCGCCCCGCCGTCACCGGTCATCCAGGCGCTGCCGCCGGCCCCGCCGTAGGCGCCGTCGCCGCCGTTGCCGCCGAGGATTCCGCCGTCCTCGCCGATGCACATGCTGGTGCAACTCGGGTCGAGGACCAGGGCGTCGCGGCCGTTGCCGTAGAGCCAACCGCCGTCGCCGAACATCGGCCGGGCGTCCGCGGTGGTGGCGGCGCCGGTCGTGCTGTCGGCGGCCGCCGCATACGTGACCGGTTGCGCGTCGTCAGCGCTGGGGGAGTCGAACTCGGAATCACGGGACAGCGTGTACCGCGTACCCGATCCGGTGGCGATCGGCCGCAGTGTGTAGTCCGCGGGCGCCGCCGACACCACGGCACCGGCGGGCGCGTAGACCACCGAACGTTCGGTGCCGGTGTTGCCGAACAGCCATCCGGCGTCGGCGTCGCGATGGGTCCCGACCCGGATGCGTACCTCACCGTTCGGCCCGGTGCAGGTGCCGGTGCAGCCGAGATCGATGGACAACGAGCGTTGACCGTTGCGGTAGACCCATGTGCCCTCGCCGGCGAGCGGAACCGTCGACGACGTCGCGGACCCCGGCGACTCGTCGGCCGCCGCGGCGAGGACCAGGGAGCCGCCGCCGGACGCCGCGGTGGGCTCGGCGATCGGGGCGAGGTCGATCGTCCATGCCGCGAGGATGCCGTTCAGACACACCGATGCGACGATCACCGCGACTCGTCGAGGCGACCGCCGGGAAGTCGGCACGGTCATGGACACGGGTGCTCCGTTCCTCGGTGGCGTGTGTCACGACGGTCCGGGATCGACGTCGGACGAAACTCAGTGAACTCGACCCCCAGTGAACTCGGTGGACGTCCGGTGTGTGTCCGGTTGTGCAATATCGCTGAGATGTGACCGGACAGACGGGCAGCCGAGGCGTGCACGTTTGCCCGGCCCCTTAACTGACTGCATCATGTACACGGGGGTAAAGAGCTACGTGAGATTCACGAGTAGGCCGAGGATTGCAGGACCACGGGCGAGGATTGTTGTGCAGGGGACCGCTCGGAACGACGATGCGCTCGTCGATGACCGACTTGTCATCACGGTGTTGGTCGGTGCACTGCTCTTTCTCGCCGTCGGGCTGAGCCAACTGTCGGTCGATCACACCCGCGGCGCCGTCCCCGCGTCGCTGTTTGCGCTGGCCACCGCGGGTGTTCTCGGTGTGGTCACGCTGGTTCTGTGGCGGTGGCCGAACATCATCACCCCGCGCAACGCGGTCTGGGCGGTGGCGTTGACCTCTCTCGTGGTGGGTGCGAACCCCGTGGTGTACATCTTCTGCACGGGAATCGCCTATCCGTCGGTGGGGACGCTGCTGGTGATCGTGGGTATCGGTGCCCTCGTGCCCTATCCGCGTGTCGCCGCCGCGCTGATCCTGATACTCAACGTGATCGCCGTGCTGTGCGCGATCCGATATCCGCAGACGGCGACGGTCGGCACGGTCGCCATGCAGTTGCTCAAGGCCGACCTGCTCGCGGTGATCATCGCCGTCACCTGGCGACGCACCGAACGCCGCCTGCGTGATGCCAACGAGACCATCCGGCAGATGGCCGTGACCGACGACATGACCGATCTGCTCAACCGTCGCGGATTCATCGAACGCGGGGGCCGATATCTGAACGACGCCGAACACCGCGGCCCGGCACCTGCTGCTCGCCTTTGTCGACATCGACGGACTGAAACAGATCAACGACTCGCAGGGGCATGCGGCCGGTGACGTGACGATCACCGCGGTCGGTGAAGCGCTGCACTGGGTGCTCGACAACGGGGACGTGGCCGCACGTATCGGCGGCGACGAGTTCGCGGTACTGATGGCCGCCGACGATGCCGCCACCGTCCGCGCCCTGCAAACCCGACTCGAGCAGCGACTGCGGGTGATCGGCCGCCCGGTGACGGTCGGGTGGGTGCATCACGAGCCGGGGTATTCCGGAACCCTCGAATCGCTCATCGTCGAATCGGACCTGACGATGCTGTCCCTGAAACGGTCCAATCCGGGGTTCTGATCCGCACCGTCGGGATCCGGCACCGACGAGATCCGCCGGTCGGCTCGTTCGCCCACAACTCGACCAAGCACTTGTTAGGTTGGCGGTATGAGGTCGAGGGGCATCGTCGTCGCCGTTTCCGTCATCGTCGCCGCCGTGGTGTGTGCGCTCGGACCGGGTGGGGGTATCGCGCGGGCGGCGCTTCCGGTGTCCTACAACTTTCTCGGCGGCATCCCGTCGGAGCTCGCCCATCCCGGCGGATCGCTGCCCGGGTCCAACGACTTCACCTGCACGCCATCCGCGCAGCATCCCAATCCCGTTGTGCTGGTGCATGGTACGGGTGGGGCGCAACAGACCAACTGGGGAACGTATGTGCCGCTGTTGAAGAACGAGGGCTACTGCGTCTTCGCGTTGACCTACGGCACCATCGACGGGCTGCCGTTCCCGTTCACCGCGATCGGCGGCATGGCTCCGATGCAGGACGGCGCAGCAGAGTTGGGACGATTCATCTCTCGGGTGCTGGACGCGACCGGGGCGCAGAAGGTGGACATCGTCGGCCACTCACAGGGCACGCTGATCCCGGACTACTACGCGAAATACCTTGGTGGACAAGACGAGATCGACAAGTACGTCTCGCTCGCGCCGCTGTGGAACGGGACCACGCTGGCCGGAACCGATCTGATCCTGCCGGTCGCCCGGCAACTGGGTGTGCCGGCCGACGGATTCCCGATCTGCAACGCCTGCGGGCAGTTCGACGCGGCGTCGCCGTTCATGACGAAGTTGCGCGAGGGCGGGATCTACCTGCCGAACATCGCCTACACCAACATCTCCACCCGCTACGACGAACTGGTGGTGCCCTACACCTCGGGACAGCTACCCGGCGGCGCCAACGTACACAACATCGTCGTGCAGGACGGATGCCCGGTCGACTACACCGAGCACGCCGGTCTGGCCGGATCGCGGCGCGGCGCGTATTTCGTTCTCAACGCCCTGGATCCGGCGCATCCTCGTCCGGTTCCCTGTGACCGGGCCGCGCCGATCACCGGAAGTGCGTTCTGACGCAGCCGGTCTGCGTTCACGCCACCCCGATCGCCCGTAACCCGGCGGCGGTGGCGGCGGCGAGCACGACGACCACGACGATCGGTGCCTTGCACAGTGCGGCAAGCACTCCCACGGCCACACCGGTCGGTCGGGCCCAGCCGGCGACGTCGTGGCCGCTGTAGATCGCCCCGGTGAGAGCGACGGCCACCAGCAGCACCACCGCCGCACGATCGAGCAGTGCGGCCGCGGCGGGGGAGACCCGCACCCGACTCCGCAACGCGGGTCCGGCGATGCGCAGCAGGTAGGTGCCCACGGCGAGGACCGCCACGCCGACGGTCAGGGCCACCGAGTGGCTCATCGCGGCACCTCCATCGGGGCTTCCTGGTCGAGATCATCTGCAGCCGAGAGGTTTTCCGGATCGTCGTGAATCCGGTAGCGCACCGTGGCGACGACGCCGACCAGGGCGATGAGGACGGGGACGCCGGCCGGCACGAACGGCGTGGCGGCCAGTGCGGCCGCACCCCCGATGGCGGCGGCGCCGACGACCGCGCGATCACGTAACGCGGGAATCGCCAACGCCGCCAACAACGCCGGGAACGCGGCGTCGAGTCCGAGGGATTCGGGTCGGGCAACCGCGTCGCCGATCACCGACCCGAGTGCCGCGCCGGCCGGCCAGCACACCAAAATGCCTGTGCCGCACAGGAAGAAGACGGCCTGCCCGCGTCGTCGATCGGACTCCGCGGTGGCCAGGGCGGCGGTCTCGTCGTTGATGAGATGCGCGCCGAGCAGCATCGGCACGCCCCGATCGAGGTGCCGACCCACCGCCAGGCCGTATCCGAGGTTGCGGGTGTTGACGAGCAACCCGGCCGCCGCGCCGAGAAGTGGTGCGCCCCCGGCGGCCAGGACGGCCACGAACACGAACTCCGACGACCCGGCGAGCACGACGGTCGCGATGATCGTCAGCTGCCACCAGGTCAGGCCGGCGCCGTGACCGGACACCCCGTAGGACATCCCGATCACCATCACCGACAGGCACATCACCGCGACGGCACGCACGGTGGGCGCGTCGAGGGCACGCCACGGACGCCACCGGTCGGCATTCGTTCTGTCTGATGAACGCATGGCCGCTATGATGAACCTTATGGTCAATGTTCGTCAAGAGGGACGATCGTTCGATGAACCGGACCCCAAGAAGCTCGTTGCCGCGGGCATCAAGCGTGAACGGGCCCGCGCCGGGCTGTCGCTGGGGGAACTCGCGCGGCTGGCCGGGGTCGGCAAGTCGACGTTGTCGCAGCTCGAGTCGGGTGAGGGTAATCCGAGCGTGGAGACGATGTGGGCGCTCAGTACCGCGCTGGGTATCCAGTTCTCGGCGCTGCTCGACGCGCCGGAACGTCGGGTCGAGGTGATCCGCGCGGGTCAGGGCCCGGTGATCGCCGCCGCCGACGCCGATTACCTCACCACCCTGCTGTCGGCGGCGCCGCCCGGCTCGCGCCGCGACCTGTACCTGATCCGGGCCGAACCGGGTGCCCCGCGCCGATCCGAACCGCACGCACGGGGCGTCGTCGAACACGTGGTGCTCAGCGCGGGGCGCGCGCTCGTCGGCCCGCAGGACGAGCCGGTCGAGATCGGTCCCGGCGACTACATCTGCTACCCCGGCGACGTCGCGCACATCTTCGACGCACGCGAACCGGGCACGGTCGCGGTCATGATCAGCGAGGCGATGTAGGGCGTCAGCAGGTGTGGCAGCGTGCCGCGGCGAGTCTGCGGTTGAGGCCGAAGGCCAGCCACGGGCGCGAACCCCAGCAGACCGCGCGTCCACCCAGCACCGCCGGCATCGCCGAGAACCGGCCGTGGGCGGCCAGGACCACCGACACCGGATCGACGCTGATGATCACGTCGGGCCGACGCGGCTCGGCCGGATCGATGTCGAGGTAGCCGTCGGTGAATTCGTAGACGATGCGCTCGTGGGTGCCACGGATGCGGACCTGGTAGGTGGCCGTGTGGCCGCCGCACAGATGATCGTCGGCCCACGGGCGCAACAGTTGATGACCGCCGCGGGTGACCAGGGGGGCGATCGACGGGTCGATCGTCCAGCGCGCCCCGAGGACTCGCGCGATGTCCCGGCCACGCACGGCGATCTCGCCGATCAGAATGCCGAGCGCGGTGTCGGAGCGGACGAGCCGACGCCCATCCATCAGCATCATCGGCACCCGGGCGCCGAAGTGTCCGACGGTGTCGAGGAGTTCATCGAGATCGGAGAGGAACTGCTCGGCGAGCGTCCCGGTGTCCCGGGTCGTCAGGTTCGCGATCTGTTTGGCATAGATGTCGGCGAGTTCCCGCGGGTGGCGTGGCCATTCGTCGTCGCCGTGGGCGAGATCGAGGTACCTGCCCGGTTCGCACGCGATGTGCCCGACGCAGTCGGCCAACGACCAGTTGCGATGCGATTCCACACGCACATCCGGGGAATCGACGTCACGCACCATCTCGGCGAACTGGCTGCCGAGACCGCGTGCCGCATCGATGTAGTCGAAGCGAGAAATCGTCTCGCTCATCAGGCGCATCCCCTCATCGCGCCTGAACGTTACTCGTGCCCGGCCCAAATCGCACCGGTGGAAACCAGACCTGAGTCTGAATTGTGATCGGGGTGATGCCGGGGGCAGGGGAGGCGACCCGGCGGGCCGATCAGCGTCGTCCGACGCGCAGCAACGAGCGCCGCGACGAGGCCCGGACCGGCAGACGACCGGATTCCAGATCGTCGACGAGGGAGGCCACCGTCTCGCCGGAATCGGTCTTGTTGGTGCCGATGAATCCGGACGGTCCGCGTTTGATCCAGCCGGTCACATACATCCCCGGAACCGGACCCGACTCGTCGCGAACCCGCCCGGCGTCGTGCGGGATGACGCCGCGGTCGGCGTCGAACGGCAGGCCGGGGACCGGACGGCCGCGATAGCCGATCGAGGTGAGGACCAGACCCGCCTCCAGGAGTTCCTGGGAGCCGTCCGGCCGGTCGACGACGACCCCACGTGCCCGACCGTCGATCACCGTGATCTCACGCGGTGCACGGCCGAAGGCGAACCGGATGTGCGGTCCGGACGGTACCGGCCGGGCGGCGATCTCGGCGAGCACCTCGAGTTTGGTCCGTGCCGTCGGATCGGTCGTCGACCCCGGCGACGGCAGATCCTGCGCGTCGACGGTGACCGGGATGCCGCCGTCCACGAGACCGACCAGCTCGGGCAACGTGAACGCCGCATGTTCGGCGCCGCGGCGGCCGAGGACGGTGACCCGCCGGACCCCGGACGCGCGCAGCGCGGAGAGCGCGGTCGCCGAGATCGAGGTGCCGGCCAGATCGTCGGGGTCACGCACCAGGATGCGCGCCACGTCGAGGGCGACGTTGCCGGTGCCGATCACGACGACCTCGCGATCCGACAGGTCGACGTCGAGGTCGGCGAAATCCGGGTGATCGTTGTACCAGCCGACGAACGAGGTGGCACTGGTGACGCCGTCGGCGTCCGCGCCGTCGATCGGCAGGGGTTTGTCGGTCGGCGCACCGCCGGCCCAGATCACCGCGGTGTGGCGTCGGCGCAGTTCATCGAGGGTGACGTCGCGCCCCACCTCGGTGTTGAGCTGGATCTCCAGGCGCGGGTTGCGGGCGATGTCGTCGAACAGCCGCATCACCGAGCGGGTGGACTGATGGTCGGGGGCGACCCCGAACCGGGACAGTCCGAACGGGCGGTCGAGGCGTTCGTACATGGTGACGCTCACCTGCGGATAGCGCAGCAGATCGTCGGCGGCGTACATCGCCGACGGCCCGGAGCCGACGATGCCGACCGACACCGCGCCGTCGACGTCGAGGGCGTCGGGATGGGCGATGGGGGCCAGCGGCAGCCGACGACCCGGATCGACCGGAAAGCGGGCCTCGGTGAGCCCGATGTCGGGTCCGGCGGCCCCCGAACGGGTCATGCCGTACATGCTCGCGTTGATGTCGATGAACCGTTCCTGCCCCTCGGTGAGGCGGTGTCCGGCGCTGATCGCGCCGACCGGGCACGCGGTCACGCAGGCGCCGCAGTCGACGCAGGTGTTCGGATCGATGTAGAGCATCTCGGCGATGCCGAAATCGGGCTCGTCCGGGGTGGGATGGATGCAGTTCACCGGGCAGGCGTAGACGCAGGACGCGTCCCCGCAGCAGGCCTGTGTGACGACGTGAGGCATGAGGGAGGTGTGTTTCTTCGCAGTCGGTGGATCGTCGGCAGTAGGGGCGGCGGTCGCGCCTCAGGGAGCGGTGTAGATCGGCTCGCTGCGGAACCGCGACGACCGGCCGGAGATGCCCAACGCACGCCACAGCACCCGCGAGACCGGATTCATCAGCCCGCACTGATCGCCGAGCATCCGGACGTCACCGAAGACATTGCGCCGGACTCGCTTGGATTCCTTTGAACGCCAGAAGATGTCGCGCATCACCGAATCGGGGATGTCGAATTCGCGGCGGAAGGAACGCGGCGGCACCATGATCGCCCCGAGCAGGATGCGCATCGTCAGCGGCAGCATCAGCGACAGGATGAACCGCTGGACCGGCCCCTTCTGCGGCACGGTCTCCCGCAGGTGATGGTGCGCGAAGGAGATGTGGCGGGCCTCCTCGGCGACGTGCAGCTGCATCACCGCCGACATCGCCGGATGCAGATCGTCGGTGGTGCGCAGGAAGTCCTTCTGCAGGTGATCGATCGGCTCCTCGCCACCGAGCACGCCGAAGAAGAAGACAGTCGGGAAGATCGTCGAGGCCAGCGGCACGAACATCGAGATGCGGCGGTAGAACTTGTTCGCGCCGGGAACGTCCATCCCGATGCGGTTGACCAGCTCCTGGAACATCAGGGTGTGGTTGCACTCCTCCTTGGATTCGTGCGTGGTGTAGCGGAACTGCTTGTCGCCGTTGTCGAGCTTGAAGCTGTATTGCATGAGTCCGCGGATCAGGATCGACTCGAACTGCAGACCCACCTTGGCGACGTTGGCCTGACGCCACATGCCGATGGCGATCTGGGTGTCCTCCGGCTGCGCCTGATACCAGGCACTGCGCCCGATGGGGTCGACGTCGTAGGACAGGATCCAGCGTCGGTCGTGGGGGACGACCGCCATCTCGGGTGCGTCCCAGTCGATGTCGAGGTACGGATCGAAGTTACGGTGCACCGACGCGGCCGACAGATCCTCGAGGACCTGCTGGTAGTCGCCGTCGGTGGTGGCCTTGTCGTGCTCGGGCACGTAGCGCAGTACGTCGGTCATGGCTGATGCTCCTGTTTTCGATGGCGGCGCAGGTGGGTGACGGCCGCAGCGATTCGACAACAAACGTTGTCACGACGGTAGGCGGAAGCCGACCTGTGTGTCAACAGTCAATGGCACAGTCGCAGGTGTGGAAGGTGTCCTCATGTTCTCGGGTTCGGACGACACCGCACCCGGTGGCCGCGGCGCGACCATCCGAGAGAACATGTGACCCATGGACAAGATCCTGATCGTCGTCGGCGCCATCCTGCTCATCGTCGCCGTCATCGAGATCAGCCCCCGGGTGCGGGTCCCGTCCGCGCTGGCGCTGGTGGTGATCGGCGCGGTCATCGGCATCCTGCCGATCGTTCCCGAGGTGCATCTGGACCCCGAATGGATTCTCGTGGGCGTGCTGCCGCCGCTGCTGTACTCGGCGGCGGTACAGATGCCCGCGATGGAGTTCCGCCGTGACTTCGGCGCGATCAGCGCGTTGTCGGTGGTGCTGGTCCTGATCAGCTCGGTTCTGCTCGGCCTCTTCTTCTGGGCCGTGGTGCCCGAGATCGGCATCGCCACCGGCATCGCGCTGGGCACCATCGTCAGCCCCACCGACGCGGTGGCCACCTCGATCGCCAAGAAACTCGGGGTGCCCTCGCGGGTCACCGCGGTGCTCGAGGGCGAGAGCATGCTCAACGACGCGACCGCCCTGGTGCTGCTGCGGGCGGCCGTCGCGGCGATCGCGACGACGATCTCCTTCGGCGGGGTCGTCGTCAACTTCGTCTGGGCGGTCGTCGTGGCGGTGACGATCGGTGCCCTCGTGGGGGCGCTCAACCTGCGCGTCCGGGCCCGGGTCAACGATCCCGCGGTCAACACGGCCATCTCGTTCACCGTGCCGTATCTGGCCTATCTGCCCGCCGAACAGCTCGGTGCGTCCGGGCTCGTCGCCGCGGTGACCGCGGGCCTGATCACCGGCGCCGGCGCGGCCCGATTCCTGACGCCGAGCCACCGCATCTCCGACACCCAGAACTGGCGGATGGTCGAGATGCTCGCCGAGGGCGGCGTGTTCTTCCTGATGGGGCTGGAACTGTTCGCGCTGATGCGCGATGTGCAGCAGGAGCACACCGGTGTCACCCACGCGATCTGGCTCGGTCTGGCGGCTCTCGGTGTGGCGCTGGTGATCCGGGCGATCTATGTCGTGCCCACGGTGTGGTGGCTGGAACGACGACGCCGCCGCGGCGACCGAATCCGGCCGGTGCTGGAGGGTTTCACCGCGACACCGTCGCCGACCTCCCCACCGGACGGGGAGGGGGTGGTGAGCCGTCGGCTCTCGAGGTGGCGTTGGCGGGCCCGGTTCCGGCGCCACAAGGACCCCGACCTCGCCGACCTGTCCTACGTGTCCCCGGAGACCGCGGGGCGGATCAACGCCCGCGTCACCCGGGCGCTGGCCGACATCGATTACTACGACGACACCCCGGTCGGCCCCAAGGAGGGCGTCATCATGGTGTGGGCGGGCCTGCGTGGCGTCGTCACGGTGGCCGCCGCGCAGACCCTGCCCACCGACACCCCGGCCCGCTCGTTGCTGGTGCTGACGGCCTTCGTCGTCGCGGCCGCGTCACTGTTGATCCAGGGCGGCACCCTCGGCTGGCTGATCCGCACGCTCCGACTGCCCGACACCACCGCCGACGATCGGGCCGAGCGGGTCCGGCTCCGCCGTGAGATGGACGAGGCCATGCAGAAGGCGATGACCGAGTCGGAGAAGATCCGGGCGATCCCGTGGATGCGTGACCGTATCGAGCAGGCGACCCGGGAGGCCGAGAACTCCGAGGACGGACCCGGATCCGGCGTGACGAGCGGCCTCAGCCAGTCCGAACGGGTACAGATGCGGGTGGTCCGCCGCGAGATCATCGCCGCCCAACGACGCCGCCTGCTGCGCCTGCGCAGCGAGGGCAGCTACTCGTCGGAGGCGTTGTCGCGCATGCTGAGTCAGCTCGACGCCGAGGAGATCAGCCTCGACATCCAGGCGGGCTGACGCCGTCCTTCGGTGAGGCGGTCCGTCAGTACGGGAGCAGCGCCATCTCGCGCGCGTTGCGGATGGCGGTGGCCACCTGCCGTTGGTGTTGTGGGGTCAGGCCGGTGACCCGTCGCGACCGGATGCGCCCGCGATCGGAGATGAAGTGGCGCAGGGTTGCGACGTCCTTGTAGTCCACCGTGACCGGGCCGCCGTCGGCGGCCTTGAGCGCCCGCAGCCGGTTGCGTGGGCGGGCGGGTGTGGCGAGTTCGCGCGAACGACGTCGTGCTGGTTTGGGCATGATCTTCCTCGGTGTCAGATGTGGGGATGGGGGTCCGGTGATGTCACCAGCTCGACTTGTGGATGCCGGGCAGTTCACCGCGGTGGGCCAACTCGCGGAATCGCACACGCGAGAGGCCGGCCTTGCCGATGTAGCCGCGGGGCCGTCCATCGACGCTGTCGCGGTTGCGGATTCGGATGGCGCTCGCGTCCCGGGGGAGTGCCTGCAGCCGCCGCATCGCCTCGGCCCGCTCCTCCGGGCTCGACGACGCGTCGGCGATCGTCTGCTTGTATGCGGCACGCCGTTCGGCGTAGCGCGCGACGGTGGCCTTGCGCCGCTCGTTGGCGATGATCTTCGATTTCTTGGCCATCAGCGGTCCTCCTTGAAGTCGACGTGGCGTCGGGCGATCGGGTCGTACTTGCGCAGCACCATCCGGTCGGGGTCGTTGCGCCGGTTCTTGCGGGTGACGTAGGTGTAGCCGGTTCCGGCCGTCGATCTGAGTTTGATGATCGGCCGGATCTCGTTGCGCGCCATCAGATCTTCTCCCCACGCGCCCGGATCTCGGCGACCACGGCCTCAATGCCGCGGCGGTCGATGGTCTTGATGCCCTTGGCGCTCACCGTGAGGGTGATGTAGCGGTCCTCGGCGCGCAGGTAATAGCGCCGGCGCTGGATGTTGGGGTTGAACCGGCGCGAGGTGCGCCGGTGTGAGTGCGACACCTTCTTGCCGAATCCCGGAGTGCGTCCGGTCACCTGACAATGGGCAGACATGCCCACCTCCTTGCTGTTTGCGATCCATGCGAACCGTCTTATTGGTAACGATTGGCATTAACGTCGACGAGCAGGCTACCGTGGGGCATCGTCAAATGGAAATTGTTACCAACAAGGAGTCATGGTGGAGTTCGAGTCGACGGCGACATCCGGTGACCTGATGCCGCCCCGCACGCCGGTCGTCCTGGTGACGGGGCTGGATCCCGAGGCGGTCGCCCGGACCGCCGACGCGCTCGTGGTGGCCGGCACCACCCTCGTCCATCACGACCTCGACGCGGTCGGGTCGGGACGAGTGGTCCGCACCGTGCGGGCCGTCGACCTCGACGGCAACGAGATCACCCAGGTCACCGAGGTCAACCTGGCGCACGGATGCGTCTCGTGCACCCTGCGACTGGACCTGCTGCCGCTGTTGCGCCGGCTGCACCGGCGAAGCTCCGTGGAAAACATTGTCATCCAACTGGATTCGGCACTCGAACCCGAGGCCGTCGCGTGGGCGATCGACGAGGTCGTCGTCACCGACATGCCCGGATTCATCGACGCACCGGCCGGCAGCGACGTCGTGATCGACGCGACCATCGCCTGCGTCTCGGAGTTGGACTGGCTCGAGGCCGCGACCGGGGACGAGACCCTCGGCGGCGACGCTGATGACGGCGGCAGCGGTGAGGATGAGGACCGCACCCTCGCCCAGGTGGCCGTCGCCCAGGTCGGATTCGCCGATGCGCTGGTGGTCGCCGCGGCGGACCCGTCGATGCGTGACCAGTGGACATCGGCACGGACGATGGCGGTCCTGCGACGACTGGCGCCCCGGGCGCCCATGGTGATGGAACTGCCGCAGCGCCCCATCCGCCCGCTCATCGCGGTGCAGTTGTTGCGGGCCATCCCCGAGGGCGCACGCCGCGGTCGCATCGACGGTCCGCACGACCCGCTGCTTCGTGATCAGCCGCCGCTGGAGGAGGAGTGCGGGGTCCGCGTCGTCGAGTTCACCGCCGAACGGCCCTTCCATCCGCAGCGACTCCACGCCGCCCTCGACGTGCTGCTCGACGGTGTCGTCTGCACCCGGGGACGGATGTGGTTGGCCAACCGGCCCGACGACGCCTTCTGGGTCGAATCCGCCGGCGAAGGCCTGCGGGTGGCGATCGGCGGTCCGTGGCTGGCGGCGATGTCGGTGCAAGAGCGCGAGTTCGAGGACCCCGAACGCCGGGCGATGGCCGCCCTGCGATGGGACCCCGAACACGGGGACCGCCACAGCGCGCTGGTGATTCTCGCGCACCGCGCCGACCCGGACATCATCACCGGCACCCTGTCGGAGGCCGTGCTCACCGACGCCGAGATGGCCGACGGGCAGACCCTGTGGATGGCCTATCCCGATCCCTTCGGCGTGGCCCACTCCGATCCCTGCGACGACCTCGAGCAAACCGATCGGCGAGCGCCCACCGCCGACAGCATCACCGATACCGATACCGACCGAAAGGATCAGCAATGAAACCAGGCATCCACCCCGACTACCATCCCGTCGTGTTCCGGGACGCCTCGACCGGAAAGCAGTTCCTCACCCGCTCCACCATCGAATCGGACATCTCGGTCGAGTGGAGTGACGGCAACACCTACCCATTGGTCGTCGTCGACGTGACCAGCGATTCCCATCCGTTCTGGACCGGGGCCGCCCGTCTCGTCGACACCGCCGGACGTGTCGAGCGGTTCCGGCGTCGGTACGCCGACATTCCCCGACACGCGCCCCGCGGTGGTTCCCCGACGCCCACGCAGAAGCCGACAGACCGGCCCGAATAGGCCTTCACCAGCAAGGACTTGGTGTAGTACGTTCGGCTGGTTGGCGGTCGGCCGAGTGCGCGGACGGGTTAGAGTTACACCTGTCCCGCACTCGACCTCACTGGAGGGAACATGCGTCCGCGCGTCCCGAGCCACCGCCATCTGGTGCGACTCGCCGTACTGGTCGCGGTCATGGTCGGCGCTCTGCTCGCGCTCGGCGGCCCGGCGCTCGCCGAGACGACGGCCCCACCGGCGCCGCCCGTCGTCGACACCGGTGAACCCGGCCAGGTGGACACCGAGGTGCCCCCGGACCCGGGTGGTGGCAGTGAGGTGACCACCCAGCCGGAGGTGACCACGCCGGAGGTGACCACCACCGAGGAGCCACCGCCGGTCACGACCACACCGCCGCCGGTGTCCACGACGACGGTGACCCCGCGGACCGTCCCGACCACGGCGGCGCCCACCTACACGCAGCCGATCCCCGAAGCCACCAGCAGCACCACGCCGCGGACCTCCGCCCCGACCTCGGCGACGCTCAGCAAGAACGTCGTCCCGGTGGCGCAATCGACGCCGACCTCGTCGAATATCGCCTACATCGTCGTCGCGGTCATCGGAATCGGCGGCGCCGCAGGCATTCTCGGCTATCTGCTGATCACCAAGATGCGGAGCCGGCGATGACCACCCGGGGCCCGGTGCCTCAACCCGGTCAGCCCCAACCCCGTCAGCCCCGCCCCGGCCATCCGGGGGCGCCGCAGTACCCACCGCCGCAACGTCCCGGGCACCCGGGTCCACCCGGACCCGGACCCCGACCGGGGCAGTATCCGCCCGGTCCGCCGCGCCGCCCGGGACCACCCCCGGCAGGCCCGCCCGGACCCGGTCCGGGGCCCTCGTCGGTCCCGGCGCCCGAACCCGGCGACTTCGCGACCGCCCACATCGGACGTCCCCGGGGGACCGGCGATCTCACCCCCGAGTTGGTCGACACCGACGTGTGGACCGACGCCATGGTCGAGCAGGCCGGAATCCCGTTGATCGATGTCCCGTTCGTGACCGTCGGATCGGGCATCGGCTCCTTCGTGACCGTCGACTACCTGCGCATCTGCGGTGTGCCGCTGGACCGCATCGCGGTGCTCGGCCCCCAGGACGTGCCGTGGCACTCCTACGAGTATCTGACCCGCGTCTCACAGATCCCGCGTGGTGAACGACTGCGCTCCGACTCGGCGTCGACACCCGACAACATCTGGGGTTTCCCGTCGTACGCCACCCGCGAGGCGTGGGCCACCAAATCGATCAAGCCACTGTGGAACGTGGCGGTGGAACCGATCTTCGCGAACTACTACACGCCCAAGGCCGGGCATGCGTTCGAGTCGATGGAGAAGGAGTGCAACCGGATCGGCTACCTGCAATGCCTGCGGCAGGGGCAGGTGCGGATGATCCGACGCCGCGCCGGCGGCGGATATTTCACGATCCTCACACCGCCGCAGGGTACTTCGCCGACCAAGCGGGTCGCGTTCCGCAGTCAGTGGGTGCACGTGGCCATCGGCTACCCGGGCATCAAGCTGCTGCCCGATCTGCAGGCCTTCCGGGAGACCTACCGGGACGCCAGCAAGGTGGTCAATGCCTATGAGCCACATGAGCACATCTATCAGGCGCTACGGCGACGACCCGGCATCGTGATGATCCGCGGCGCGGGCATCGTCGCCTCCCGGGTGCTGCAACGACTCGTCGACGACCGCGATGCCTACGGCCTGCAGACCCAGGTGGTGCACCTGTTCCGCACCTACGTCGACAAGGCGCACGGACCGCATATCTTCATGCGCCGCAAGGGGAAAGACGGCTGGGCCTATCAGGGGTTCAACTACCCGAAGTCGGTGTGGGGTGGTCAGCTCAAGGCCCGGATGCGCAAACTCGAGGGCCACGACCGCGCCGAGGCCTACAAGCAGATGGGCGGCACCAACACCCCGGTCCGCAACGACTGGCAGGAACAACTCAAACGCGGCCGCAAGGAGGGCTGGTATCGGGTGGCGGTCGGCAAGGCGCAATCCCTCGTCCCGGCACCCGGTGGCCAGGGCGTGGTGGCGACGGTGAAGGTCGACCCGCACGCATCGATCAAACAGGAGGCCGGCCCGGACGGGACGTTCGAGCTCTACGCCGACTACGTCATCGACTGCACCGGGCTGGAAGCCGATGTGCGCGAACATCGTCTGCTCGCCGACCTGCTCGATCACACCGGTGCCGGCATCAACCCGGTGGGCCGGATGGACGTGGAACGCAACTTCGAGCTGATCGGTACCCGCAACGGCAACGGCAGGATCTACGCCTCGGGATCGGCCACCCTCGGTGGCTATTTCCCCGGCGTCGACACCTTCCTCGGGTTGCAGATCGCGGCGCTGGAGATCGTCGACGACCTGGCCGACCAAGGGTTCTGCAAGAAACTCTCACCATGGCGGTCGACCCGACAATGGTGGCGATGGGCGCGTGGGAAGGGAGTCGACTGACATGCTGCCAACCCTGTGGGGCCGCATCCAGACGCGAATCCTGGTGCTGGGCATCGTCGGTGGGATCTGGACGCTCATCATCGGGCCGTTCCTGCCCGACGGTGCACCCATCGACAAGACCTACATCGGCGCGTTCATCGTGCTCGCCACGGTCATCGTGCTCGGCGTCGCCTGGGAGTTCATCTACCACTTCCTGCAGCAGTTCCGGTGGGAGAAGGACTGGCCCACCCTGTTCGGTCTGCTCACCGGCATCAACGAGGGCATCGCCACCTGGTTCGTGGTGACGTACGCGCCGATCTTTCCCGAGGGCACCGGACCCCCGTCGCCCGGGGTGTTCGCCATCCAGTTCGGGACGACCTGGCTGGTCGTGTGGATCATCCTCAACGGCCCGCTGCGAGCGATCTTCCCGCACTGGAGATTCCAAGGAGGTCGGTTCTTTTGAGCGCGCCCGCACCCAGTCCGAGTGTGACCCCGACGGTGACGTTGGTGCCCGGATCGGGCATCGTGATCCGCAAACCCGCATTCCTGTGCTTACTCGGGGAGTCCTCACGCGTCCTGCTCCCCGACATCCTGGCCATCGAGACCTCCGTGGCCACCCCCGACCGCATGCCGCGCCGCGGCCGGCACGTGGTACGCGCCCTCGCCCAACTGGTCGCGACCGCCGATCTGGATCAGCCCGCCGACATCGGCTTCGCCGCCCCCGACAGCGTCGGGATCGCCATCTACCTCAGTGGATCGGTGTTCGGTGAGGCCGACGGGCGTCGGCTGCAGTCGGGCGCGACCGGCGAACCGTTCGACCGGGCCATCCCATGGCCGTACGAGGGACTCGGGCTCTACCTCGCCGGTGCGGTGCCCGCCGAGCCCGGCGAGGAGACCTACGACCTCGTCGAGGGTCACGTGCCCGCCGCCGGCGCCCTGCTGCACACCCCGCTGGGGATGCGCGGCACCGAGGTCTACGACCTCAGCTCTCGTGCCGGGACGGCCGACGACCATGCCGATCACGATCACGGCGATCACGATCACGGCGATCACGATCACGGCGATCACGACCATGCCGATACCGCCGATCACATGCACGACGATCAGATGCACGCCGATCAGATGCACGAGGTGGGCGATCGCGCCGACGACGCGATGCGGTCCGCGCCTCCGCGCACCGCACCGCCGGCCCCGGAGTCCGAGCCGGCCCCGGCCCCGGAGTCCGAGCCGAACCCCGAACCCGAGCCGGCCCCCGAATTCCGTTCCACCCCACTGATGTCCAAGCCGCCTGCGCCCGAACCCCATGCGCCCGAGCCGCCCGCACCCGAACCGGCCGCACCCGAGCCGCGGGCGTTCCAGTCGAGCGCACTCGGTGCCGACCCGGAGCCCACCCACCCCGAACCGCCGCATCCGCCGGCGCCGCAACAGCAGGCGCCGCAGACGCCCCACCAGCCCTGGCCGGCGACGCCACCCCCGGCACCGACCCCACCCCCGCCGCCCGCCCCACCGGCGCCAGAGGAGCCGATCGACTTCAAGGTCGACTCCCTGCAGGACGTCCTGCCCGAACAGCGTGACCCGCTGCCGGTCCAGGTCAAGCAGAAGTCGGCCACCGAGGTCGTCAAACTGCCCGAATCGCGGGCGCACGTCCACGGAATCCGTTGTTCGCGAGGGCATCTCAACCATCCCCGCTCGTGGCTGTGTGGAGTGTGCGGCATCCGGATGGATCAGCTGACCGGCATCCTCGTCGAAGGCGAGCGGCCGCCGCTGGGCTGGCTGCTGCTCGACAACGGTTCCACCTACCTACTCGACGAGGACCTGGTGATCGGTCGGGAACCCGGAACCAGTGGTGGCCGCGGCAGGTCCAACCCGAAACCCATTCGCGTGCAAGACGAGTCCGGGCAACTCTCCCGCCGGCACATCGAACTCCGGCTGGTCGAGTGGGACGTGCACCTGATCGACCTCGGCTCGGCCAACGGCACCTTCGTCAGCGACCCCGCGATGGGCAGCCGCGAGATCCGGTTGGCTCCGCGTCAGCCGCACATCCTCTCGCCCGGTTCGCATGTGCGAATCGGCGGCCGCCACTTCATCTTCGAATCCCCCCACGCCCGGACGTGACGGACGAGAACCCCATGGGCGTGTGCTGATGGACAAACACCTGGTGGCCTTCCTGCTCCTCGACGTCGCGGTGATCATCGTGGCGGCGCGAATCGGTGGCCGCATTGCGGCTGCCTGCCGCCAGCCCGCGGTGGTCGGTGAGATCGCCGCCGGAATCGCCCTGGGCCCCAGCCTGCTCGGTCTGCTGCCCGGCGATCCGACCGAAGCGCTGTTTCCCAGCGACGTCCGGCCCCTGCTGGGTGCACTCGCCCAGATCGGGCTGGTGCTGTTCATGTTCATCGTCGGGCTCGAACTCGACATGCGACTGATCGCGGGCCGCGAACGGGCCGCCGCCACCATCTCCCTGTGTTCGATCGTGGTGCCCTTCGCCCTCGGAGTCGGACTCGCGGTGGTCCTCTACCCGACGCACGACGTCGTCGGCGGTCAACAGATCGGCCTGCTCGGGATGGCCCTGTTCCTCGGTATCGCGATGTCGATCACCGCGTTCCCGGTGCTCGCCCGCATCCTCACCGACCGCAACATGCAACGCACCCCGCCGGGCGTGTTCAGCCTCGCCGCCGCCGCCGTCGACGACATCATCGCCTGGACCGCACTGGCTTTCGTCATCGCGATCATCTCCGGCGGCAGCATGTCCGAGGTGGCCAAGATCGTCGGCCTGACCGTGGTGTACGTGGCCGTGATGTTCGGGATCGTCCGGCCGCTGCTGCGGCGGCTGATCACCTGGCGCGACGCCGCCGGACGCATGACACCCGACATCCTCGCGGTGATCCTCGTCGGCCTGTTCCTGTCCGCGGCGGCCACCGACGTCATCGGCATCCACCAGATCTTCGGTGCGTTCGTCTTCGGAGCCATCATGCCCAAGGTGGGCGGTGAGGCGCTCACCCGCGAGATCCTGGAGCGACTCGAGCAGGTCAGCGTCCTGTTGCTGCTCCCGATGTTCTTCGTCGTCACCGGACTGAGCGTCAATCTCGCCGACATCGGCGCAGGGGGATGGTGGCAACTGCTGCTGGTCCTCGCGGTGGCCATCGTCGGGAAGTTCTCCGGCGCGTTCCTGGGTGCGCGGCTGTCGGCGATACCCAACCGTCAGGCGTCGGCGATCGCCGTGCTGATGAACACGCGTGGTCTCACCGAACTGGTGATCCTCACGGCCGGAAAGGAACTGGGCGTCCTCTCCGACGAACTGTTCGCGATGATGGTGGTGATGGCGCTGGTCACCACCGTGCTCACCGAACCGCTGCTGCGGGTGGTCTACCCGGATTCGGTGGTCGCCCGCGACATCGCGGCCGCCGAACGCCGGGCCCTGGCCACCGGCAGCGCCTCACGCACCATGATCGTGCTCACCGACCTCGACGCGGATCTCGACGACCTGCTCACCCGGCACCGGCGTGCCTTCGCCGCCGGTGCGGGTACCGACGTCGTGCTGGCCGGGGTCCTGGCCACCCCCGGACGGGATCAACGCCTCGAACTGGGTGTGCCGCTGGTACCCGACCTCTCCGCGATGGCCTCGGCGGTGGAGAAACTCACCGCTCTCGGGACCCGCCTGCCCGGCGCCGGATCGGTGTCGGTGCTGTGCCGGTTCAGCGCCGATCCCGCCACCGATCTCGAGGAGATGGCCGCCAACAGCGGCGCCGACGTCGTCATCGTCGACACCGGTGCGCTGCCGATGGTCGAATCGCTTACCAGCGCACCGATTCTCGTCATCGACGAGACGCCGGCGGCCGGGCGTGGTCCGTCGTCGACCGCCGCGCTGGTGTGTGTCGCCGCGGACAGTCGCGCCGGGCGCACCGCCGTCGTGGTGGCCGCGTCGCTGGCGTACGGCGGTGGTTCGGACCTCACCGTCGTCACCGGATCATCGCGTCGCCGCATGTCCGCGGATCTGTCCGCGCTGTCCGATCTCGGCGTGCGGGTCACGGTCACCGACCGCACCGATGCGCTGATCATGCCGGACACGCTGGTGCTGGTTCCCGACGACGCCGAGATGACCACGGTCCCCGCCGCATACACCGTCATCGACCGGACGGGAACGTCGGAACGATCATTGTCCGAACGCATCGAGGAACGCTTCGCCGGCCAACCACCGGTCACCGAAACCACCACCGTCGCATCACCCGAGAGGCACTGAGATGGCCACAGTCGATGTCCCGCAACAACTCGCGGACTTCACCGTCTTGAGCAAACTGGGCGAGGGCGGCAACGGCACCTTCTACGTCGCGGTGCCGCCCGCCCGCCTCGGCCTGTCGACCGATCGCGTGGTGCTCAAGGTGTTCAGCGGGGTCTGCAGCGACGACGCCTACCGCCGCGGGGTCCGCGAACTGCGGGCCTTCGCCGCGGTGCGCTCGCCATATCTGGCGTCACTCTACGACGCGGTGCTGCAGGGGCAGTTCATGTATGCGATGGAGTACTTTCCGCTCGGTTCGCTGCAGGCGCCCACGAGCCCGCTGACCCGTGAGGTCGCGCTGGGTGCGCTCGCCGACGCCGCCCGCGGCGTCGACGCGCTGCACGAGGCCGGGATCGCGCACGCCAACATCACTCCGTCGAGCGTCATGATCACCGAGAGCGCCGACGGCACACACCGCCCGGGCGGAAAGATCTCCGATCTCGGGCTGGCCCGGGTGCTGGCCGCCGACGAGCCGATCACCAGCTTCGCCCAACCCGGCGCGGTGCAGTACATGGATCCGGCCCTGCTGGCCGGTGACGTGCCGTCGCGGGCCACCGACATCTGGTCGCTCGGTGCGGTGCTGCACCGGGCGCTCACCGGCAGCGGGGTCTACGGCGACGTGCCGGATGCGCAACCTCTCCTGGCGATCCGGGCGGCGCTGTCCACGCCGCCGGCGCTGTCGGAGAATCTCAGTCGCGAGGAACGCACCCTGATCGCCAATTGCCTTGCCCTGTCCGGGGAACGACCCACCACCGCCGGTGAGGTGGCCGAACGGATCGGACGGCTCGCCCGCTGATCGGAACCCGGGCTGCTCGGAACCCCGCAGCTCGGAACCGGGCCGCCCGGATGTCAGAACGGCGCGTCGCGCCACCACTCGTCGAGGATCTGCTGTCCGGTGTGCCCGGTCCAGGTGGCGACGATGGTGTACGGGGCGCGCGCGGCGTCGGTGAAGTTGGTGATCACCCAGCCGTCGCGCACGGCATCGCCCGACACCCGCACCGGCCCGTCGGTCCACTGTCGCGGTGTGCCGGGCTGATTGCCCAGGGTGGCGTCGATCTGCTCGCGTTGCTGCGCCGTGGGGGTGTGCCACACGGTGTAGCGCACACCGGAGGCGGCCCCGGAGTTGGTGACACAGGTGATGCCGTCGATCCCGTTCGATGCCGCCGGTGCGCACTCGGCGCCGCCCCAGCCGTCGGCGTTGGGACCCTCCGGCAGGAGTTGCGAGAACCCGGTGGCGATGGGTTGCTGTGCGGCCGACCAGGTTCCGGGGTCGTCGGGGCGGTTGAGGAAGGCCAGCACGCCGGCGATGATGCCGATCAGCGCCAGCACCGTCGCCACCGAGATCAGGATCGTGGTCCGTGGGCTCTGCGTCGCCGTGCCCGGCGAGGCGGGTGGGCGGTCGGACGTGGTGCGCCGCCCGGTGTTCACCAATTGTGTTGCCGTGTCCGGGTTTCCGGTCGGAGAGAACACCCGGCCGGAGTTCGCGACGGTCTGCGGATCCGACAGGCGCGGGTCGGAGGCCACCGAGGTCGGCGTGCGGCGCGGCCCGATCAGGGAGGTGTTCTCGGTGCCGGTTCCCCATGGCCCGCCGGGTGGGAAGGTCTGGCCCTGACCGGGATAGGAGACGTGGCCCGGACCGGTGGGGAACGGAGTGCGCATCCCGCCGGACAGTCCCGACGGGGGTGCCGGGGCGAGTCCGATGGCAATGGCTGCGGCGTAGGCGAATTCGGCACACGAGGCGAAGCGTTGCGCGGGTTCCTTGGACAGTGCCCGGGCCACGGCCGCGTCCACCTCGGCCGGTAGTCCCGGTACCCGTTCGCGCACCGACGGCGGGGCGTCGTGCAGGTGGGCACTCATCGCGGCCAGGCGATTGTCGCGGGGGAACGGTGGTGCGCCGGTGAGCAATTCGACGAAGGTGCACGCGAGCGCGTACTGGTCGGCACGTCCGTCGAGCTCGTGACCGTGCAGTTGCTCGGGTGAGGCGTACGGTACCGACGCCACGGTCAGTCCGGTGTCGGTCAGGTGCATCGCGTCATCGACGGCGCGGGCAATACCGAAGTCGGTCAGCATGATTGCGCCGGTGCCGCCGTCGTCGTCGGATTCGATGAGGATGTTGGCGGGTTTGACGTCACGGTGCACCATGCCGCGGCGGTGGGCGTGGTCGAGTGCGGTGGCGATCTCGCCGATGATGTGGACGGCGAAGGCGGGATCGACGCCGGACGGGCAACTGCGGATGAGTGAGGACGCGTCGTAGCCGCGGACGTAGCGCATCGCGATCCACAACTGCCCGTTCTCGGCGCCGCGGTCATAGACCGACACGATGTTGCGGTGATCGAGGCTGCCCGCGAGATCGGCCTCGCGCTCGAAGCGGGCCCGGAAGCTCGGGTCGTCGGTGAACGACGCGTTGAGGAGTTTGAGGACGTCGAGACGGGGGAGGCGGGGATGGGTCGCCACGTACACGGTGCCCATGCCGCCGCGGCCCAGGATTCGATCGATGCGATAGCCGGCGAACAGGGTGCCCGGCGCCAGTTGACCGGAGGCCGATGCCGGCCCCGTCGGGGTGCCGGTGTCCTCGCCCTGCGTCACGTTGTCACTCCCGGCCGATTCCCTGGCGTTGGTCCCTCCATCATTGCCGCCTCGAGTGTAGCCGGTGACCGAATGGCCCGGCCGGGGTCATGTCCCACGTTCGGCGCACCGCCGCTGGGATACCGGGGTCATTCCAGCAGGTAGGGGGCGGTGGAGAAGAGGAACACCAGGAACAGTGCCAGGAGGAACCATGCGGCGCCCTGCCACACCTGCCACTGCCCGCCGGAACGCCATTCGGTGTAGGTGCGCCACAGCGCTCCGATCGCGCCGCCGCCGACGATCACCGGGGCGGCGATGACCAGTACGGTACGCAGGCCGTCGGACGATGCCACCGCCACGACGAGGGTCGCGATGCCCAGTCCGATGATCACCGCGTCGTAGATGACCGCGCGCCGGAATGTGGAGGGGCCGCGTGGTGGTGGGGGAGTGTTGTCGGGGCTCATGACGTGCGGGGTGGGGTCGGGTTGTGACGTTGACGATCACGGAATTGGGTTGGGCGCCAACGACTGTGGATTCAAGGGTACACCGCGTAGGCGGAGCGGTTGGCCGGGGACCTTCTACTCATTGCTGTTCGGCGGCGTCAAGGGCAGGATAGAGATGTCAGAGCTGTGTCATTGGGATTTCCACCGAGAGGGAGATGACGAACACATGAGCGCGATTCTCGTCGGCGTTGACGGGTCGGAAGCATCGACGGCCGCGGTCGGTTGGGCCGCGAAGACAGCTCAACTCGAAGGCGACGAACTCAAGCTGGTCGGTGTCTACGACGCCAGCACCAGTGATTACGCACCGGGCCTCATCATTCCGCAGGACGTCATCGACGCCATCCGTCAGGACGCGACCGACGCCGTGCACGCCGCCGCCAAGGTCGCCGAAGAGGCGGCACCGGGGCTGACCGTGCACTGCTCGATCGTCGACGGTGACGCCAGCCGCGTGCTGCTCGAACTCGGCAAGGACGCCTCGGCGATCGTTCTCGGGACCCGTGGGCTCGGCGGTGTCAAGGGACTGTTCCTCGGATCGGTGTCCACCAACGTCGCCGCACATTCGCACGGCCGCGTCGTGGTGGTCGCTGGTCCGTCCAAGGACGGGCCGGTCGTGGTCGGCGTCGACGACTCCAAGGTGAGCGACGGCGCGATCAAGGAGGCCTACGCCCAGGCATCCCTGCGCAACACCAAGCTCATCGCCGTGCACACCTGGACCCCTCTCGACGCCGACGCCCTGCACGGCTACGGCATCGACCCCGACGAGGTCGAACGGATGTCGGAGGATGCGGTCGCCGCCGTCGCCGAACGTCTCGCCGGCTACGGCGCGGACTACCCGGACGTCGAGGTGGTGCGCGAGGTGCTGCCGGAGGAGCCGGCCAAGGCCGTGCTCGAGGCCGCCGCGAAGTACGACGCCGGACTCGTCGTCGTCGGTAGCCGTGGACGTGGTGGCTTCAAGGGTCTGCTGCTGGGCTCGACCAGCCAGAAGATCCTGCATCACGCGACGCTGCCGGTGATGGTCGTCCGCAGCTGAGGCGCTGCGCGCTCGCATGGGCCTGCGAAAGCTCGAGTTGTCGGTTGGTGAGCTTGCCCAGCGAGCCGGGATCGCTCCCTCCGCCGTGCGGTACTACGAAGACCAGGGACTGATCTTCGCCCGCCGCACCGCGGGCAACCAACGTCGGTATCACCGCGCGATGCTGCGCCGGGTGGCATTCATCAAGGCCTCGCAGACCGCGGGGATTCCGCTCGCCGTCATCGCCGACGTCCTCGGTGAACTCGGTGACACCGAGTCGCCGTCGACCCAGATGTGGGAGGCGGCGTCGCAGCGGTGGATCGATGATCTCGATCAACGCATCGCGCTGCTGCAGAAGATGCGGGACATGATCGGTTCGTGCGTCGGCTGCGGGTGTCTGTCCCTGAACGCGTGTCACCTGCTCAATCCCGGCGACGAACTCCACCGGCAGGGCTCGGGGGCGCGTCGGCTGATGCCGGATTGAGCGGACCGGCGCCGGGACCGCTCGGTGCCGGTGGCGATAGGGTGTGATCCATGGCCGGTGGATCACGCGTCGCGCTCGCCCTCGGGAGCGGCGGAGCCCGCGGATACGCGCACATCGGGGTCATCGCCGAACTCGAGGCGCGGGGGTTTTCGCTGGTCAGCATCGCAGGCTCGTCGATTGGCGCGCTGGTGGGCGGGCTGTACTGCGGCGGCGGACTCGACGCGTACGAGGAGTGGATCACCGACCTCGGTCAACTCGACGTGATGCGACTGCTCGACGTCTCCCTGAGCAAGCCGGGCGGTGTGATCAAGGCCGAGCGCATCATCGCCCGCGTCGGGGACATCCTGGGCGACGCGGTGATCGAGGACCTGGCAATCCCGTTCACCGCGGTCGCCACCGACCTGATCTCCGGCCGCTCGGTCTGGTTTCAACGCGGCAAGCTTGTCGACGCCATCCGGGCATCGATAGCGATACCCGGGGTCATCACCCCGTATCAGCACGACGGTCACCTCTTCGCCGACGGCGGCATTCTCGATCCGCTGCCGGTGGCACCCACCGCCGCCGTCCTCAGTGACGTCACGATCGGTGTGGTTCTCGACGGTGACGGCCTGGCCGAAGGCGCGGCGCGGCAGCCGACCACCAAGGGGATCATCCGCCGCAACGTCGAACCGATCCTCTCCAGTGATTTCGTCCGGTCCATGCGTGATCGGCTGGGTCTGGATGCGTCGGGTGCACCCGATCCCGACGCCCTCGGCACAGAGGCGCTCGACCCGGACGTGTCCACGCCGGCCGACGACGTGGCCGCAGCCGGGGCCGATGACGTGGCGGACGCCGAACTGATGGCACCCACCCCGTCCATGGGGCGTATCGAGGTGCTGACCCGATCGTTGGACATCATGTCGATCGCGTTGACCCGCCATCAGATCGCCGGTTATCCGCCCGACATCCTCATCCGCGTGCCGCGAAAAGCGGTGCGCACCCTCGACTTCCACAAGGCCTCGGAGATGATCGAACTCGGTCGGACGCTCACCGCCGAGGCGCTCGACCAGTTGCCCGAAACATCGTGAGCGGGCCGCGAGGCGTGCGGGACGGCCAGATGGGCGACGGATCATGAGGCAGATCCCCCGTGGCATCTGGGTGCTGCTGAGCGCGAACGTGGTGATCGCACTCGGCTTCGGGCTGATCGCACCCGCGTTGCCGAGCTTTGCGCGCAGCTTCGACGTCGGCTACACCGCCACCTCGGCGGTGGTGTCGGCATTCGCGGTGATGCGACTGCTGTTCGCCCCCACCGCCGGGCGTCTGGTGACCAAGCTCGGCGAACGACGAATCTACCTGAGCGGCTTGCTGATCGTCGCCGCCAGCACATTCGCGTGCGCCTTCGCGCAGAACTACGTGCAGTTGCTGATCTTCCGGGGGCTCGGTGGCATCGGTTCGACGATGTTCACCATCTCGGCGATGGCGCTGCTGATCCGCATGTCGCCCAACGAGATCCGCGGTCGCATAGCGGGGTTCTTCTCGGCCGGATTCCTCATCGGCAACATCACCGGGCCGCTCGTCGGTGCGGCCCTGGTCGGTTTCGGTCTGCGCATGCCGTTCATCGTCTACGCGATCGCGCTGGTGATCGCGTCGGTCGTGGTGGCCACGCAACTCCGCGACGCCGGTGACGCCGATGCCGATACCGCCGGCGAGAAGCCCGGCGTGATGTCCTTACGGGCCGCATTGCGCGACAGTGCATATCGGGCGATCCTGGCATCCAGCTTCACCCAGGGCTGGGCGTCGATGGGAGTCCGGGTGGCGGTGGTTCCACTGTTCATCACCGACGGGCTCGGCGAGCAACCGGCGATGGCCGGTGTCGTGCTGGCGGTCTATGCGGTGGGCAATGTGGCAGCGATCGTGGCGGCGGGGCGATTCTCGGATCGGTACGGTCGCCGGCGGGTGATGCTGCCCGGGTTGGCGATCATGGCGGTGTCCACGGCGCTGCTGGGGTTCTCGCCGAATCTGGTGATTGCGCTGGCACTGTCGATGTTCGCCGGCGTCGGTTCCGGACTGTTCGCCCCAACCCATCAGGCCGCCCTCGCCGATGTCCTGGGTGCGCGACGGCAGGGCGGTTCGGCGTTGGCCGCCTACGGCATGTCCTCGGATCTCGGCGCCATCGGCGGTCCGCTGATCGTCGGATTCGTCGCCGACCGTTTCGGTTTCGGCCCGGCCTTCGTCCTCACCTCCGCCGTGGCCGCCGCCGCGTTCGTGATGTGGATCGCGGCGCGGGAAACCGCCCCCGAGGTGGTCGGCACTCCCGCCAAACTCTCCGATCCGGACGCCCCCTGACGGGGTGCCCGGACCAGGGGAGCCGACGTGGGGCCCGCGTGCATCTCAGTTACGGGCCGGCCTGAGAACTCCCGTCGGAGAATCTGGGTCCTGTTGGAGAAACTGGGCGCTACAGCACCCACGTTCGCCAAAACGACCCAACTTCTCACCCGCCACGTTGAAAGCGCTCGCTTCCACGTTGACAGCGCTCGCCTCCACGTTGACAGCGCTCACCGGTCGTCATCCCTCACGGTGGAGGTGCACCACATGGCCTACGGTTGACCCATGGTGACAGCGGCGGTCTCCTCCCATACGCAACCTGCCTCGTTCGGGGTCGACTCCGAGGTGGGTGCGCTGCGCGCGGTGATGGTCCATCGCCCCGGACCCGAACTCGATCGGCTCACCCCGGCCAATGCGGCGGGCTTCCTGTTCGCCGGAGTTCCCGACCCGGCCCGGGCCCGTGACGAACACGACGCGTTCACCGCCGCACTCCGTGACCGCGGAGTCGAGGTCTTGCTGCTCGGCGATCTGCTCGTCGAGGCGATTGCCCACAGCGGCGCGGCGCGGATACAGGGCATCGCCTCGGCGGTGCACGTGGGCCGTCTCGGTGCCCGGCTGGCCGAGGAATTGAGCCGGCACCTCCGTGGGCTGCCGGCGCCGGAGCTGGGTCGAATACTCACCGCCGGAATCACTTTCGACGAGCTACCGGATATCGCAGTCTCCGCCGGCGGGTCGTTGGTGCGGCAGATGTACACCGGCGCGGAGTTCGCCATCGAACCACTGCCGAACCTGCTCTACAGCCGCGACAGCTCGTTCTGGGTCAGGGAACGATTCGCGATCTCGTCGCTGGCGCGGCGGGCGCGAGTGCGGGAGGCGTCGCTGGTCGACCTCATCTACGCCCACCACCCGCGATTCATGGGTGCCCGGCGCGCATACGAATCGCGGGTCGCCCCGGTCGAGGGAGGTGACGTGTTGTTGCTGGCGCCGGGCGTCGTCGCCGTCGGCGTGGGTGAACGCACCACTCCCGCAGGCGCGGAGGCCCTCGCCGAAAGCCTGCTCACCGACGGGCTCGCGCACACCGTGTTGGCCATCCCGATCGAACGACCCGGCGCCTTCATGCACCTCGGCACGATGTGCACCATGGTCGACGTCGATGCCATGGTCGTCCATCCCGCGATCCGGGATGGCATGTCCGCGTTCACCATTCGCTCCGATGACAACGGGGGTGTGGTGGCGTCGGGGGCACGTCCGTTCGCCGACGCCGCGTCCGACGCGATGGGCATCGCCGGGTTGCGTCTCATCGATCCCGAGATCGCCTCCGCGACAACGTCTCCGGGAACCTGGGACGACAGTTCCAACACCCTGGCGATCTCACCGGGCGTGGTGGTGTCCTACCGCCATAACGCCGACACCAACCGGCGCCTCGTCGACGCCGGTGTCGAGATCATCGAGATCGACGGTGCGGCGCTCGACGTCGGGCACGGTGGGCCACGGTGCATGTCGTGTCCGCTCGCGCGCGATCCGCTGTGAACCCGACGCACCACGACGCGAGCCGAGAAGGAGACATGTGATGAGTGGACAGCCGGACACCCCGGTCGACCTCGCGTCCCTGCTGCACATCGACCCGACGGCCGACTCGCCGCCGTTCGAACAGGTGCGTCTCGGCGTGATCGGACTCGTCGACCACGGAACGCTGTTGGTGGGCGCCCGGATACCGACGGTGCGGGCCCTGGCCACCGACCTGCACCTGGCCGCCAACACCGTGGCCCGCAGCTACCGAGAACTCGAGGCGGCCGGCATCATCGAAACGCGGGGTCGGCACGGCTCTTTCATCAAGGCCGGACCCGACGCGCGGCTGTCGGCGGCCCAACGGGCCACCGTCGACCACGTGAAAGCGCTGCGTGAGCAGGGAATCGACGATGACGTGATGGTCACGTTGTTGTTGCGTGCACTCGGTAGGAGTTGAGAAAACACATCAAGGTTTGGTTGTGTGAATTGGTGTCCACTCAATTTCCTCCCCGCCGAACGCGAGTCACGCTGGATCCGACGGTCTTCGGCGTCACCGCTGTGCTCATCATCGCCTTCGTCATCTGGGGTCTGGCCGCGCCCGACAACCTGAACACCGTCACCGACACCGTGCTCGGCTGGATCACCGGAAATCTCGGCTGGCTGTTCGTGTTGTCCGCATCGGGTTTCGTCATCTTCGCGGTGTATCTGGCGCTGTCGAAGTACGGACGTATCCCGCTCGGCCGCGACGGGGAGGCGCCCGAGTACCGCACGATCAGCTGGATCGCCATGATGTTCAGCGCCGGAATGGGAATCGGCCTGATGTTCTTCGGTTCCTACGAGCCGTTGTTCCACTACGTGTCCGCACCCCCGGAGATGTCCGCGGAGGACGTACGCACCGCGATGGCAACAACCATGTTCCACTGGGGTTTTCACCCGTGGGCGATGTATGCCGTTGTGGGCCTCGCGATTGCGTACGGCACCTACCGGTGCGGTCGTAATCAGCTGATCAGTTCGGTGTTCTCGCCGATCCTCGGCTCACGGGCCCACGGTCCGATCGGCAAGGTGATCGACATCCTCGCGATCTTCGCGACATTATTCGGGACCGTGGCGTCGCTGGGACTCGGTGCGCTGCAGATCGGATCGGGAATCAGCAAGGTCGGGTGGGTCGACAATCCGGGGGTGATGCTGCTCGTCGCCATCGTCGCGGTCCTCACCGCATGCTTCGTCCTGTCGGCGGTATCGGGGATCGCCAAGGGCATTCAGTGGTTGTCGAACATCAACATGGTGCTGGCGTTGATCCTCGCGGTGTTCGTCTTCGTCGTGGGCCCCACGGTCTTCATCTTGAATCTGATGCCCACCACGCTCGGTGCCTACCTCAACGACCTGCCGTTCTTCTCCGCCCGATCCGGTGCCACCGTCGACGCCGACGGACAGGAGTGGCTGGCCGGGTGGACGATCTTCTACTGGGCCTGGTGGGTGTCGTGGACGCCGTTCGTCGGCATGTTCCTGGCGAAGATCTCGCGTGGACGCAGCATCCGCGAATTCGTCTTCGGCGTGATGGTGGTGCCGGTCGCGGTGTCGCTGGTCTGGTTCGCCGTCTTCGGTGGGACCGCCATCCGGCAGAACATGGACGGGGTCCTTCCGTTCGATCCCGACACCGCCGCCAGCGAGGACACCCTGTTCGACGTCCTGGCCAACCTGCCGTGGACGGGAATCGCGTCGGCACTGGTGATGATCCTGGTCGCCATCTTCTTCGTCTCCGGTGCCGACTCGGCGTCACTGGTGATGGGGACGCTCAGCGAACGCGGTGCGGAGGAACCCCGTCGTCTCACCACCATCTTCTGGGGTGTTCTCACCGGCGGCGTGGCCGCACTGCTCCTCGCCATCGGCGGTGACGATCCCAACCACGAGGCGCTCAACGGCATCAAACAGATGGCGATCATCGCCGCCCTGCCGTTCGTCCTGGTGATGATCGGGATGTGCGTGTCGCTGTTCATGGATCTGCGCCGCGACCCGTTGATCGTGTCGAGGCAGATCCTGGCCGGTCAGGTCGACGATCACATCCGCAAACAGGCCGAGGTCATCAGCACCGGCGAGATGCCGGCCGTCGACGGCACTTCGGTCACCCCCATCGTCCCGCGCTCCGACTGACGTCGAGTGGGCGCCCATTCGCGTCGAGTGGGCGCCCATCGCGTCGACTGGGTATCAGCCCCAACTCGGCAGCCAGATCTGCTGGCGCCACATGGTCGGTGAGATGGGGGAGGCGGTCAGGATCGGCCACAGCCAGGCGAAGTTGGCCACCACCAGCCCGACATAGATGGCGACGACGAGGACCGCGAGGGCCTGACGTTCGGGTCTGGTACCGGGTGCCGTCCGTCTCGAGCCGCGCAGGATGTCGCCGCAGCACAACGCCAGCCCCATCACGAGGAACGGTGCCAGGACGGTCGCGTAGAAGAAGTACATCTGCCGATCGAGTTCGATGAACCAGGGCAGGAAGCCGGCGGCGTAGGCGGTGACGACGGCGGCGTAGCGCCAGTCGCGACGGACGAACCACGACCACAGGCCCCACAACAGCATCGGCAGGGCCAGCCACCACATCGCGGGAGAGCCGATCAGCATCTGCGCGCGGACGCATTCGCCGCCGCCGCACCGATCGGGCCCGTTCTCCAGTGCGTAGAGCATCGGACGCAGGCTCATCGGCCACGTCCAGGGTTTGGATTCCCACGGGTGATGGTTGCCCGCGGAATTGGTCAGGCCCGCGTGGAATTTGAGGATTCCGGCCTCGTAGTACCAGAGCGAGCGCCACGCGCCGGGCACCCATGACCAGGTGCCGCCGGTGCCGATCGTGTTGCCGACCTGATAGCGGTACACCGACGTCTCGCCGGAGAACCACGGGATGAACGTCGCCAGGTAGATCGCGACCGGCATCACCGCCATGCTCAGACCCGACGGCACCACGTCGCGCATCAGGGTGCCCACCCACGGACGCTTCACGTGATAGGCGCGTCGCGCGGCGACGTCGAATCCGAGGGAGAGTAGCAGGAAGAAGATGACGTAGTAGATGCCGGACCACTTGGTGCCACAGGTCAGGCCGAGCATCACACCCGCGGTGAAGCGGTACCAGCGGAAACCCATCCGCGGCCCGTACACCGAATCGCCGATGCGGCCCTCGAGGTAGACCTTGTGCATGCGTGCGCGCACCTGATCGCGGTCGGCGATGACCGCGGCGAAGGTCGCGACGACGAACAAGGCCTGGAAGATGTCGAGCATGCCGAGCCGGGATTGGACGAACAGCACGCCGTCGCAGATCGCGAAGATGCCGGCGATCGCGCCGATCAGCGTCGAGCGTGTCATCCGGCGCACGGACGCGTAGATCATCACCACGATCGCGATGCCGGCGAGCGCGGACATGACGCGCCACCCCATCGGGGTGTACCCGAACATCGACTCGCCGATCGCGAGGAGCCACTTGCCGACCGGCGGATGCACCACCAGGCCGTAGGCCGGGTTGTCCTCGATCCAATTGCCGCCGGTGAGCACCTGCCAGCCCTGCGGGACGTAGTGCTTCTCGTCGAAGATCGGGGTGCCGTCATCGGTGGGCGTCCACAGCAGCCAGAACCGGGTGAGGGTGGCGATGGCGCCGATGATCAGGCCGACGATCAGCCCTCGCCGCCGATCCGTCGCCCCGAACAGTGGGGTCGGGATCTCCGGGCCCGGGGTCGGCGAGGTCGCATGCGCCGACGCCGTGATCTCGGCGCTGTGATGCGGCTCGCCCAATACGACGCCGCCGGCGGTGAGTGTCACTCGTCCGATCGTAATGGTCGGTTGGTGCCGGCTTACGCAGCCGTACGCTGTCGGCATGACTTTGCCGGATATGTCGTCACCGGACGGGCCGGGCGCGTTGGTCCTCGCGGCCACCCCGATGGGCCGCTACGACGACGCGTCGCCACGGTTGGTGGCGGCACTCGAGTCGGCCGACATCGTGGCGGCCGAGGACACCCGTCGCGCCCGCGCCCTGGCCGCGGGTCTGGGCGTGTCCATCGGCGGTGAGCTGATCAGCTACTACGACCAGGTGGAGGCCGCGCGCACGCCACGGCTGGTGGAGGCCATCGCCGGTGGGGCGACGGTGCTGCTGATCACCGACGCCGGGATGCCGTCGGTCAGCGACCCGGGGTACCGCGTGGTGGTCGCGTGCGCGGAGGCCGGCCTGCGGGTGACCGCGCTGCCCGGGCCGTCGGCGGTGACCACCGCACTGGCGGTGTCGGCGATGCCGTCGGAGCGGTTCAGTTTCGAGGGCTTCGCACCCCGCAAACCGGGGGCGCGACGCGACTGGCTGACGACGCTGCGCGACGAACCGCGCACCGCGGTGTTCTTCGAATCGCCCCACCGGCTGGCCGATCTGCTGGCGGTGGCCGCCGACGTGCTGGGTTCGGATCGTCGTGCGGCGGTCTGCCGGGAGCTGACGAAGACCTATGAGGAGGTGCGCCGCGGCACCCTGGCCGAACTCGCCGAATGGGCAGCGGCTGGGGTGAAGGGTGAGATCACCGTCGTCCTGAGCGGCGCCACGCCCGCCGAGGCCGACATCGACGATCTCGCCGCCCGGGCGCAGGCCCTCGCCGACGGTGGCATGCGGCTCAAGGCCGCGTGTGAGGAGGTCACCCGGGGAACCGGCGTCTCCCGACGTGAGGTGTATGAGGCGGTGCTGGCGGCGCGGTCGGAGTGAGGTGGCCGCGGACCGGCGGTTGTATATACTGTGAACTCGGCAGATATATGGTGGAGGTTGGAGATGACGAAACGACTGATCGATCTCGACGATGATCTACTGGCGGCGGCCCGAGCCGAGTTGAAGACGACCGGCGTGTCGGACACGGTTCGAGCGGCTCTACAACAGGCCGCGGCAGCGTCCGCGCGTGCGCGTCAGGTGGACTGGCTCGAACGCGGTGGACTGGCATCGATGACATCGTCGGACAACCGGGACGACGTGTGGCGCTGATTGCCCGCTACCTGATTGACACCAGTGCAGCCGCACGCATGACACACGCGTCGGTGGCTGCCCGGCTGGCACCACTCATCGACGCCGGGCTGGTGGCAACGACGGCGCAACTCGACGCGGAGGCGCTCTACAGCGCTCGCAATCGGCAAGAATACGAACAACTCTGGTCTGATCGTCGGTTGGCCTATGAGTACCTGGCCACCGACGATGAGCACTGGCGGTATGCTCTCGATGCCCAGCACGAGTTGTCACGCACCGGGCGACACAGAGCAGTCGGTATGGCCGATTTGTTGATCGCGGTGATTGCCGCATCGAGTGGCGTAACGGTGATCCACTACGATCACGACTTCGACATCGCGTCAGAAGTGATCGAGTTCCGTCATCGTTGGGTCGCCACACCCGGATACTTGCGCTGATTCCCCGCTGACGGTGTCCGCCCGCAACACCGCGTCGATCTGCTCGGCGTAGATCGCGTGGAAGTTCTCCGACGGGTGGAATCCGTCGGCGGCGAAGAGATCGGCACCGCCGGGTGGCACGAACCGCGCGAAGCGGCCGATGCCGGCGAAACCCGCGGACACCTGCGACGCGATGTCGTCGAAATGTGCTGCGCGCGCACCCAATACGGTGGCCAGGGTGCGCGGCAACGCCGGACACATCTGCAGCATCGGGACCGGCAGCAGCACGATTCGCGCGGATTCGGCCGCGCCGGAAGTGATCTCGGCCAGCAGTGCGGTGAGTTCGGTACGCCAGCGACGCGGGGTGTGCATGTTCTTCGTGTCGTTGGCGCCCACTGACACGATCACCACGTCCGCGTTCGCGAGCAGGTCCGGGTCGATGAGTGTGATCACTTCGCCTGCGGTGTAGCCGGTTCGGGCGCGGACGTGCCATGCCACCTCACCGCCGAGTCGTTCGGCGAGTCGCCCGGCGACGCCACCGGCGAGGGTGTGGTGGTGATGCGCCACGCCGACCCCGCCGGCGAGGCTGTCACCGATCACGAGGAGTCGTGTTGTCCCACCGCCGGTGTCGCCGGTGATCACACCGTCGTCGCCGTCGGCCTGGGGGAGGCGCAGGACGATTCGCTGGGCGCGCAGACCCTGCCACAGCGCGGTCGGGGTCCGCCATCTCGCTGCGGTCGCCAGTGTCACGATTCGCGGCACGACATTCCCTCCTCGAGATCGACTGTGGCGGTGGCGGTCACGATGCTGGCGGCCTTGTCGAGGCATTCCTGCCATTCGCGCGCCGGATCGGAGTCGATGGTGATGCCGCCGCCGACACCGAGGTGTAGCCCGCCGTCCGGAGCGATCTCGACGGTCCGGATGGCCACGTTGAGGTCGAGGAGACCGTCGGGTCCGGCCAGGCCGACCGCGCCGCAGTACACACCGCGCGCGTGGGATTCCCAGTCCTCGAGGAGTTCTCGGGCCCGGATCTTGGGGGTCCCGGTCACCGACGCCGGCGGCCAGGTCGCCTCCAGCAGTCCGGAGTTGCCCACCTCGGGTGGCAGGATCGCCTGGACCCGGGACACCAGGTGCCACACCCCCGGCGCGGCGACCACTTCGAGGAGGCTGGTGACGTGCACCGAACCGGTGACCGCGACACGGCTCAGATCGTTGCGGACCAGATCGACGATCATCACGTTCTCGGCGATGTCCTTGGTCGAGGCGGCCAAGAGGTTCGGATCGGCGTCGGCCGGCAGCGTGCCCTTGATGGGTGAGGACGTCACGATGTTCCCCGTCCGGCGCAGGAAGCTCTCCGGGGAGAAACTGGTCACCGCGCCCCAATCGCCTTGCAGAAAAGCGGATTTCGCGGGTCGGGTGGTGGAGGTCAGGTCGCAGTAGAAGTCGAGGGGTGCCCCGTCGAGGGCGCCGTCGAACCGGGTGCACACGCACGCCTGATAGATCTCGCCGGCTCGAATGGCCTCGAGACATTCCTCGATGGCGGCGAGGTGGTGATCACGATCCGGTGGCGTCCACGTCGCGGCCCAGCCGGCTCGGGACGGCGCCGTCGCCCACGACCGCTCCACCACATCGTCCACCCACGCCGGGGGCGTCGAGTCGTCGGCGGACACCGTGTGCCACCGTCCCTCCCGCAGCACCAGCAGATGGGCCGTGACGCCGCCCGCACTCACCGGCAGCGCCGCCTCGTCCCGTCGTCGACCGTCGAATCCGCGGTAGCCCAACCAGAATCGGTCCGGCCGATCCTCCGGCAGGTGACCGGCCCGGATGTCGATGGACGGTGCGATCACCGCGTCGGCATCCCACCAGTCGCCGATCAGTGCGGCCGGCGGGGGGAGGCCGCGTTCACGGGTGTGGGCATGCAGCGCCCGCAGGACGTCCGGTGCGGTGGCCGACATTCCCTCCGGTCATCCCTCGTAACGCGGGAAAACCGGTGTGGGCTTGGGCAACTGCGATCCCGGCGTGAGTCGGTCGGCCACGGCGGTGAAGTCGCGGCGCTCGCCGACCGTCAACAGATCGAGCAGCTTCCCACACGACGTCGGCAGTACCGGCTGGGCCAGCAGTGCGACGACGCGGACCACTTCGGCGCAGACGTAGAGCACGGTGCCGGTGCGTTCCAGATCGGTCTTCGCCAGTTTCCACGGTTCCTGGGCGGAGATGTAACGATTCGTGTCGGCCAGCACCGACCACAACGCCTCGAGGCCGAGGTGGATGGCCTGGTTGTCGAAGTGGGTGCGCACCGTCGGCAGCAATTCGCCTGTGGCGGTGAGCAACGTCTGATCGGCGTCGGTGAACTCACCCGGGCTGGGCACCACCGAGTCGAAGTACTTGCCGATCATCGACAGCGTGCGTTGGGCGAGGTTGCCGAACTCGTTGGCGAGATCGGCGTTGATGCGCGCCACGATCGCCTCGGCGGAATACGATCCGTCCTGACCGTAGGACACCTCGCGGAGGAAGAAGTACCGCACCGGATCGAGGCCGAACTCGTCGATGAGGTTGTCGGGGTCGACGACGTTGCCGACGGACTTGCTCATCTTCTCGCCCTTGTTGAACAGGAAGCCATGGGCGAACACGCGTTTCGGCAGCTCGATGCCCGCGCTCATCAGGAACGCCGGCCAGTACACGCAATGGAAGCGGATGATGTCCTTGCCGATCACATGCAGATCCGCCGGCCAGTACCTCTCGAATGTCGTTGTGTCGTCCGGGAATCCGACGCCGGTCAGATAGTTGGTGAGGGCGTCCACCCAGACGTACATGACGTGATCGGGGTGCCCGGGCACCGGCACTCCCCAGTCAAAGGTGGTGCGCGACACCGACAGATCGGTCAACCCGCCCTTGACGAAGCTGATCACCTCGTTGCGGCGGACATCCGGCCCGATGAACTCCGGGTGGCTCTCGTAGAGATCGAGGAGCTTGTCCTGGTAGGCCGACAACCGGAAGAAGTAGGTCTGCTCCTCGGTCCAGGTGAGGACGTGACCGTTGTCGGTGGCCACGCGCTCACCGGCGTCGTTGACCTCGGTGTCGGACTCGGCGTAGAACAGTTCGTCGCGGATGTCGTACCAGCCGGAGTAGGCATCGAGATAGATGTCGCCGGCCTCGCTCATGCGCTGCCAGATGGCCTCCGATGCACGCTTGTGATCGTCGTCGGAGGTGCGGATGAACCGGTCATAGCTCGATCCGAGCCGGTCCTGGAGTTCCTGGAACCGGTCGGAGTTGCGGCGCGCGAGCTCGGCGGTCGGGATGCCCTCCTTCTCCGCGGTCTGCTGCATCTTCTGACCGTGGACGTCGGTGCCGGTGAGGAACCGGACGTCGAAGCCGTCGAGTCGCTTGAACCGCGCGAGGGCGTCGGCCGAGATGTACTCGTAGGCGTGCCCGATGTGCGGGGCGCCGTTCGGGTAGGCGATCGCGGTGGTCAGGTAATACGGGCGGCCGGCGCCGTGGGAGGTCGGGCCGTCCGACGAGCCTGCGTCGGTGCTGGTCAGATCAGTGGGCATAGTGGTTGTCAGGATACTGGGTGCATGCGGTCGGCCCGACCCGTGGCCCGGCGGCGCTCGCCTCTCGCCGACCGCCGCCTCTGGGGAGTGGCCACGACACGGAATCGTCGACATTGTCCGCAGGTGAGCTCCGAGCGCACGGCCTAGGCTGGTGGCCATGGTGATGGCTGACCGCCCCGAGGTGGAGACCGCGTCCGGACCGGTGACCGCGCTGACGTTGGTCGGCCTGGCCGACGGCATGCTCAACGGCCTGGCCAGGGTGCCGTTCCGCAGATTCTGGAACGGGCCGAGCGGGCTGCTCGACAATGTCGGGCAATCGGTCACCCGGCAGGCGGTGCGGTCGTTCATGGGCTACATCGTCGGCCTGCCGATCGAGGAGTTCCGGTCGATGGAGAAGGTTCTCGACGACCTGTGCCGTGTGGTCATCCCGCCGTTCATCCACCTCACCGACGACGTCGAGGTCACCGACGACGAGATCAACGGTGTGCCCGGTCTCTGGTTGCGCTCGCGCGCCAGTTCGGACGAGTTCGTCGACGACGACCAGCGCAAGACCGCGATCGACGGCACCATCCTCTACCTGCACGGCGGCGGCTACATCGGCACGACACCGATGATGTACTCGGCCTTCGCCGCCTCCCTGGTCAGTGGCACCGGCTGCGAGGTGTTCATCGCCGACTACCGGATGGCACCGGAGTTCCCCTTCCCGGCCGGTGTGCATGACGCCGCCGACGTCTACCGGGGATTGCTGGAGCGCGGTGTCGACGCCGATCACCTGGTGATCGCGGGCGACTCCGGAGGAGGCGGTTTGGCGACCTCGCTGGCCGGGTACCTCCGCGAGGTCGGGCTGCCCCGCCCGGCTGCGGTCGCCCTGTTCTCGCCCGAGGTCGATCTCGACATGGACCATCCGTCGATCACCGAGAACGCGAGCACCGACATCCTGCCGTGGAATGTGCCGGTCACCCCGTACCTGCACGGCGTGCAACCCGACGACAAACGCGTGTCGATGGTCTACGCCGAACCGGACGACGAGTGGTTCCCACCCACCTTCGTGTGCTGGGGTGCAGACGAGATGTTCCGCGATCCGATCCGCGACTTCGTCGCCTCGCTGGAAAAGGCGGGTATCGAGGTGACCGCACTGGAGGAGCGGGGCATGTTCCACGTCTTCCCGATCCTGATGCCGTGGGCGGAGAGTTCACACGAGGTGTACCGCACACTCAATGAGTTCGTCGGCCGGCATGTCGCATCCGATCCGGAGGCGACGCCGACCCACTGACGCCGACCCACTGACGCCGACGTGGGGAGGATTTTCGCCGTCGACGTCCTCGGCAGGTGCAGGAACGTGTCATTCGGGGCGCGCATTCGCGCCGTACGTCGATCGTGACCACGCGCTCGTTTGGCCCGGATTCGGCGGTCCCCATACCCTGGCGGCATGGTGATGGCTGATCGAGACGACGTTGACACGGCGTCGGCGCCGATTACGGCGCTGGCCGTGGTGGGCCTTGCCGAGACGATGCTCAACGGTTTGGCGCGGGTCCCGTTCACGCAACCCTGGCGCGGCCCGGGTGGCCTTCTCGACAACGTCGGACAGTCGGTGACCCGGCAGACGATCCGGGCGTTCATGGGATATTCGATGGGCCTTCCCATCGAGGAGTTCCGGTCGATGGAGAAGATCATCGACGACATCTGTCAGGTGGTCCTGCCGCCGGTCATCGGGGTGGCCGGGAAGGTGGAGATCGTCGACGACGAGATCGGTGGGGTTCCCGGGATCTGGTGCCGGGCCAAGGACAGTTCCGATTCCTATGTCGACGGTGACGGAACCAAGAGTTCGATCAACGGCACGATCCTGTACCTGCACGGCGGCGGCTACATCGGTACATCACCGATGATGTACTCGGCGTTCGCGGCCGCCCTGGTGCGGATCACCGGCTGTGAGATCTTCATCGCCGACTACCGGATGGCGCCGGAATTCCCCTTTCCGGCAGGCATTCTCGACGCCGCCGACGTCTATCGGGGCCTGCTCGGACGTGGGGTCGACCCGGATCATCTGATCGTCGCCGGGGATTCCGGTGGCGGCGGACTGGCCACCTCGCTGGTGTCCTACCTGCACGACCACCAGCTGCCGAAACCCGCTGCGCTGGGGCTGTTCTCGCCGGAGGTCGATCTCGATCTGGACCATGACTCGGTGGTCGACAACGCCGCCCACGACATCCTGCCGTGGAGCATTCCGGTCGCCCCGTACCTGAAAGGCGTGCAGCCCAACGACGCCCGGGTCTCCGCGGTCTATGGTCACCCCGACCCGGAATGGTTCCCGCCGACCTTCGTCTGTTGGGGTGAGGTGGAGATGTTCCGGGACGGCATCCGGCAGTTCGTGCGCAATCTCGAGGCCGCCGACGTACCGGTGATGGCGATGGAGGAACGCGGCATGTTCCACGTCTTCCCGATCCTCATGCCGTGGGCCGAATCGAGCAAACGGGTGTTGCGCAAGCTCGGTGAGCTCGCGAACCGTTACGTCACCCCGGATCCGGGTGCGTCACCGACGCATTGACGGATCCGGGGTGCCCGGTGCCAGGTGCGGCGGCGCTTCTACAGCAGGCGCTGATACGGCTCGCATCCCGGCGGTGCCTTGGGCGGGTCGCGTCGTTCGATCTCCGGGATCGGCATGCTCACCGGTGTGCCCTCGGTGAGGGTGAACTTCTCGCCGTGGTGGGCCAGATCGATCGCCGGACCCGACAGCAAACGATAGGTGGCGGTCGACTTGTCAATGGCGACAACGATCTTGGAGTCCCGGACGATCATGCGGAAGGACAGGTAGTCCAGCTTGCTGGGCAGTCGCGGGGCGAAGGTGATGTGTCCGCCGAAGTCGCGCATACCGCCGAAGCCGGCCACGCAGTCGGTCCACGCGCCGGCCAGGGCGGCGATGTGGAGGCCGCTGGCGACGTTGTCGTGCAGGTCGTGCAGGTCGGTGAACACCGATTCGGCCATCAGGTCGTAGGCCAGATCGAGGTAGCCGACCTCGGCCGCGGTGACCGCCTCACAACACGCCGACAGTGACGAGTCACGCACCGTCAGCGGATAGTAGTAGTCGAAGTTGCGTAGCTTCTGCTCGGGCGTGAAGGCGTCGCCGAACATGTACATCGCGAACACCAGATCGGCCTGCTTGACCACCTGCTTGCGATACAGGTCGAAGTACGGATAGTTCAGCAGCAGTGGGTATTTGCCCTTCGACTCCTCGAAGTCCCAGGCGCCGAGCAGGGTGAACGCCTCACACTGCTGATGCACCCCGAGGGCCTCGTCGTAGGGCAGCGTCATGTCGTCGGCGCACGATTCCCAGTGTGCGGTCTCGGCATTGGTGACGCCGAACTGCTGAGCGAGATCGGGGCGTCGATGCACCGCGGCGATCGCGTCGCGGAAGTTCTGTTGCGCAGCGAGATTGGTGAAGACGTTGTTGTTGACGACCGCGGTGTACTCGTCGGGCCCGGTGATGCCGTCGATGCGGAAATTGCCGTTGATGTCGTGATGGCCCATGCCGGCGAACAGGCGCGCGGTCTCCACCAGAAGTTCGACGCCACACTCGGTTTCGAACTGCTCGTCGTGAGTGGCGCGCAGGTAGCGCCCGGTCGCGTTGGCGATGTCGGCGCTGACGTGCACGCCCGCGGTTCCCGCCGGCCAGTAGCCCGAACACTCGTCACCGTTGATCGAGCGCCACGGGAACATGGCGCCGCGCTGGGCCAATTCGGCCGCACGCGATTTCGCCTTGTCGATGGTGGCGTGACGCCACCGCAGTTCCTCGCCGGCCGCGGCGGGCACGGTGTAGGTGAGCATCGGCAGGATGAAACTCTCGGTGTCCCAGAAGGTGTGGCCGTCGTAGCCGGGACCGGTGAGTCCCTTGGCCGGGATGGCGCGGGACTGGCCACGGGCGCCGGCCTGCAGGACGTGGAACAACGCGAACCGGACCGCCTGCTGCAGTTCGGGATCGCCGTCGACCTCGACGTCGGCGTCGCGCCAGAAGTCGTCGAGGTAGCGGCCCTGATCGGCTTTCAGTGATTCCCAGCCGGTTTCCATCGCCATGGCCAGCGCGGCGTCGACCTGTGCGCGCAGGGCGGGCACCGATCGTCGGGCCGACCAGCCGTATCCGATGTACTTGGTCAGGCTGAGCTTGGTGCCCTGCGGGACGTTGGCGGCCACGGTCAGGCGTGCCAGATCACCGTCGGCGCGGATGAAGGTGTCCGCACGGTCCGGGAAGTCGATCTCGTGATCCATACCCGCGGCCATGTGCAGACCGGACTTCTTGGTGTGGTGGACCAGGATTCCCCAGTAGTTGCGGCAGGTCGCCAGGTCGGAGACCAACGGCGAATCCAGCGCCGCGGCCAGACGCGGATCGTTGCCGGGAAGCGGAACCGGTTCGTTGGCAAGCAGATCCGACTGCAGGACGAGTTTCATGTCCTCGTCGATCGGCTCCACCTCGTAGTGGATGGCGGCGATGGTGCGTTTGGTGAACGACACCAGACGTTCGGACCGGATGCGCACGGTGCGGCCCGTCGGCGAGGTCCACAGGGTGTTGCGTCGCAACGTGCCGGTGCGGAAGTCGAGGACCCGCTCATGCTCCTCGGTGCGTCCGTAGCGCAGGTCCATCGGCTCGTCCTCGACGAGCAGGCGGATGATCTTGCCGTCGGTCACGTTGACCACGGTCTGGCCGGATTCCGGGTAACCGTAACCACTTTCGGCGTACGGCAGGCCGCGCTGTTCGTAGTACCCGTTCAGGTAGGTACCCGGATGGTCGACGGGTTCACCCTCTTCGAAGGTGCCACGAAGGCCGAGGTGGCCGTTCGACAGGGCGAAGAGTGTCTCGGTGCGACCGAGCATGTCGATGTCGAGCCCTCGCCAGCGCAGCTGCCAGGGGTGGACGTCGAATCCGAATGCGTGATCACTGGTACTCATGCAGGCAGCAATTCCTCGAGATCGTTGACGACGATGGATGCTCCGGCGGCCGTCATCGACGCGGCCTGGGTGCCACCGACCCGGTCGATGCCGACGACATAGCCGAAGTTGCCGGCGGCGCCGGCCTGAATTCCGGAGATCGCATCCTCGAAGACGGCCGCGGCGGCCGGCTCCACACCCATGCGCTGCGCGCCGAGCAGATACGAATCCGGTGCCGGTTTACCCGGCAATCCTGCTGCGGCGGTTTCCAGTCCGTCGACGCGCACCTCGACGAACTTCGACAGATCGGCCGCGTCGAGGACGGCCTTGCCGTTCTTCGACGACGTCACCACCGCGATCCGCAGTCCCGCGTCGCGGGCCGCCTCGAGGTAGCGCACCGATCCCGGGTACGGGTTGACGCCGTCGCTTTCGAGGCTGGCCAGGAACATGTCGTTCTTGCCGCTGCCGATCGTGTCGGCATCGGCGGTGGAGACATCGTCGATGCCGCGGGAGGCGAGGAACGCCCGCACGCCGTCATCGCGGGGCCGGCCGTCGACGTAGTCGAGGTAGTCCTGCTCGGTGAACGGGGTGAATGCGTCGCCATCCCGCTTGCGCAGGAAGGCGTCGAAGGCGGCCTTCCACGCCCGTTGATGGAGGACAGCGGTACTGGTGAGGACGCCGTCGAGATCGAAAAGTGCGACGGTGACCGTATCTGGCAAACCCAACACGTTGGCAAACGCTACCTGTCTGCGGCGGATCGGGCTCGGTATGCACGGATGTCGGCGCGGGCACCCGAATCCGAGCCGTCCAGATGATGAGAAATCCGGTGGACGTCGCCGACGCGAATGATCAAACATGGGGCCATGTCTCGTCGTTTAGCGCAGGTCGATGTGTTCGCGTCCGCTCCGATCACCGGAAACCCGGTGGCCGTCGTCCTCGACGCCGACGGCATCGACGACGAGCAGATGGCCGCCTTCGCGCGGTGGACCAATCTGTCGGAGACGACCTTCGTGCTGCCGCCCACCGATCCGACCGCCGACTACCGGTTGCGGATCTTCACTCCTGGTGGCGAACTGCCCTTTGCGGGGCACCCCACTCTCGGGTCCGGGCACGCATTCCTCGCGACAGGAGCCGACATCACCGGCGAGTACCTCGTCCAGGAATGCGGTGTCGGACTGGTGCGTATCCGACGCGACGGGCAGCGTCTCGCGTTCGCGGCACCGCCGCTGAGCAGGTCCGGTCCCGTCGACGCCGCCACCGTCACCGAGGTGACCGCGGCCCTGGGGGTCGATCCCGCGCACGTTGTCGCCGCCGAATGGGTGATCAACGGACCGCAGTGGATGGCCCTGCAGCTCGACTCGGCGCAACGCGTCCTCGACGTACGTCCGGACTTCGCCGCGCTCGGTGACCACGAGGTCGGGATCGTCGGCGAGCATTCCGACGCCACCCGGCCCGAGCCGGGGGTCCTGTTCGAGGTGCGGGCCTTTGCTCCCGGCGACGGGGTGCCCGAGGATCCGGTGACCGGCAGCCTCAACGCCGGCATCGCGACGTGGCTGCGACGCGACGGCCGCGCACCGCAGAGCTACGTCGCCGCGCAGGGGACCGCACTCGGGCGGGCCGGTCGGGTGTTCGTCACCGACGACGGCGACGACATCTGGATCGGTGGTGAGTGCACGACGGTGATCACCGGAACCGTCGAACTCTGAGCGGAGCGGGGACATCCGCCCGGATCGTGCCCCCATACAGTGGGGCCCATGTCCGCCGCCGACAGCCCGACCCCCGTTGACAGCGCTCACGCCCGCACTGACAGCGCTCACTCCCGCGTTGACAGCGCTCAGAATCCCACTGACAGCGCTCCCGTCAAGGAGCTCAGCGCCAAGGAGGCCAAGAAGCGTCGCCGTCGCGAGCCGCCGCCGGACCCGGAGCCGTTGCCCGGCCTCGTCGACGCCCACACCCACCTCGCCGCGTGCGGCGGTCGTGACCCGGAGTCGGTGCGGGCGATCCTCGATCACGCCGACGCCGTCGGGGTCGGGCAGGTGATCACCGTCGCCGACGACATGATCGACGCGCGGTGGGCCGTCGATGCCGCGCGGTGGGACGAGCGGGCGTTCGCTGCGGTGGCGCTGCACCCCACGCATGCCGGTGACCTCGACGACGCCGCGCGCGCCGAACTCGAGCAGATGGCCACCGATCCGCGGGTGGTGGCGATCGGGGAGACGGGGCTGGATTACTACTGGCCCGGTCGCTCGGAGTCGGCGGCCGAACCCGCCGTCCAGAAGGACGCCTTCGCCTGGCATATTGATCTCGCCAAGCGCGTCGGCAAGCCGTTGATGATCCACAACCGCGAGGCCGATCGCGATCTGCTCGACATTCTCGCGGCCGAAGGGTCGCCCGACGTCGTGATCATGCATTGCTTCTCCGGTGACCGAAACGTTGCACGCGAATGCATAGATCGCGGGTATCTGCTGAGTTTCGCCGGAACTGTGACATTCGCCAATGCCGCGGAGCTTCGTGAGGCGGCTCGTCTGGTGCCCGTTGAGCAGATCCTGGTGGAGACCGATGCGCCGTTCCTCACCGCGCATCCCTACCGTGGCCAGCCAAATCAGTCGTATTGCCTGCCATACACGGCGCGTGGACTTGCCGACATCCGCCAAACGGACGACGTGACGATGGCTCGGCAACTCGGCGTCAACGCGCGACGCGTCTACCGGCTACCTTTGCGCTGAGCAAACTGTCTCGTTATCGTATTGTGATCCGTCAGCCTGTGGGGGTTCCAGACGGACGCCACGTTCCCGATCAGGATGCTTCACCTTGTCTGTTTTAGCGAAGATTCACACGTTGGACTCGATGCGTGCGCGCGTCGCCATCGGAGCGGTGCTGTGCACCGTCGCCGCCGGTGGCGTGATGGGCGTGACGATGCACAAGAACGTCACCATCGACGTCGATGGACAGAAGATCCAGGTCGCCACCATGTCCATGGACGTCGACTCACTGCTGAACTCGCAGGGCTACGACCCGGCCAACGGCGACGTCGTCGAACCGGCACTGGACTCGTCGTTCTCCGACGGGCAGACCATCGTCTTCCACCGCAAGAAGCAGGTCGTCCTCGACGTCGAGGGCCAGCGACGTGTCGTCGAGACCACCGCGGTCAACGTCAACGATCTCCTCGCCCAGCAGGGCCTGTCCCACGGTGACGACGCCACCAACTTCAACGCCGGTGGTCCGATCCCGGTCAACGGCGCGGTTGTCGACGTCACCCTGCCGAAGAAGCTCATCATCATCGACGGCGGCGTGCCGTCGATCAAGAGCGTGCCGGCCGAGACGGTGTCCGAGGCACTCGCCGACATCGGCGCCCCGCTCGCCGACACCGACAAGGTCACCCCCGCCGCGACCACGAAGGTCGCCGACGGCATGACCATCAACGTGACCCGCATCCGCACCACCGAGACGACGGTGCCCGAGAACATCACCGCACCCGACGTCACCCAGGATGATCCGACGCTGATCAAGGATCGCCGCGTGGTGGTCAAGCCCGGTACGCCCGGCAAGGCCAATGTCCGCTACGAGGTGACCACCGTCAACGGCAAGGTCGTCAAGCGGGTCAAGGTCGGCCAGGAGGTCCTCACCCAGCCGGTCGCCGCCACCGTCCGGGTCGGCACCAAGCCGGGCGCCCCGTTCGTGCCCGTCGGCGTCTGGGATCAGCTCGCACAGTGCGAGGCCACCGGCAACTGGGCCATCAACACCGGCAACGGCTTCTACGGCGGCGTCCAGTTCGACCAGAACACCTGGGAACGCTGGGGCGGCCTCGAGTACGCACCGCGCGCCGACCTGGCCACCCGCGAGGAGCAGATCGCGATCGCGCAGAAGACCCAGGCAGCTCAGGGCTGGGGCGCGTGGCCGTCGTGCTCGGCCAAGCTGGGCCTGCGCTGAGCATCGACGACGCTGGGTCCGGGGACGATTCCGGACGGCTCCTGGGACCCGCGCAGATCCGTCGGCTCGCCGACGAACTGGGTGTCCGTCCCACCAAGACGCTCGGACAGAACTTCGTCCATGACGCCAACACGGTGCGACGCATCGTCGCTGCCTCCAGGGTCGGACCCGATGACGTCGTCCTCGAGGTCGGACCGGGCCTGGGATCGCTGACGCTGGCGTTGCTCGGCACCGTCTCGCGGGTGATCGCGGTCGAGATCGACCCGGTGCTCGCCGGCCGGCTGCCGCAGACCGCGGCCGACTACGCGGCACACGGATCGCTGGACGTGGTCACCGCCGACGCGATGACCGTGCGCGCCGACGACCTGCCGGCCGCACCCACCGCGCTCGTCGCCAACCTGCCCTACAACGTCGCGGTGCCGGTGCTGCTGCACCTGATGAGCGAATGTCCCACCATCGCAACAGCTTTGGTGATGGTGCAGGCCGAGGTCGCCGACCGGCTGGCCGCGCCACCGGGGAACAAGGTCTACGGCGTGCCCAGCGTGAAGGCCCGCTACTTCGGCGACGTTGCGCGCGCCGGTGCGGTGGGACGCAACGTGTTCTGGCCCGAACCCAAGGTGGAATCGGGTCTGGTCCGCATCGACCGCCGCGACACCCACTCCACCGATCCGGCCCGGCGTGCCGCGGTGTTCGCGGTCATCGACGCGGCCTTCGCTCAGCGCCGCAAGACCATGCGCTCGGCGCTGGCGACCTGGGCCGGCTCACCAGTGGAGGCCGAACGACGCCTGCGCGCCGCCGACATCGACCCGCAGATCCGCGGCGAGAAACTCGACGTCGCCGATTTCGTGCGGTTGGCACAGGTGGCCGCCTCAACCTGAGGCTGAGCGGAGCTTGTCCAGCAGCGTCGGTGCCACCTCGTCGAGGAAACGCTCCTGGCTGCCGCCGCCGATCTGCACCAACGCGACATCACTGAAGCCCGCCTCCCAGTAGGGGCGAATGCCGTCGACCAGCTTGTCGAGGTCGGGTCCGCACGGGATGTTCGCGGCCACATCGTCTTTCGTGACGAACTGGGTGGCGGCGGCAAAGCCGGCAGTGGTGGGGAGGTTGGCGTTGACGTCCCAGCCGCCGGCGAACCAGCGGAACTGCTCATGGGCACGCGCCACGGCAACATCGCGATCGGGGTCCCAGCAGATCGGGATCTGGCCGATGGCGCGGGCCGGGGCGAGTGCGGGGCCCTGCCCGATGGAGGTGGTGTCCGGGTGGGCGTTCCACTGCTCGATGATGTCCGCGCTGGGTTCGACGGCGATGAGATGGTCTGCCGGCGGACCGAATTCGTCGATTCCGCGGGTTCCCGACACCGCCACACCGATGGGCACTCCGTCGTCGGGGAGATCCCAGAGACGGGCCGAATCGACCTGGAAGAACTCCCCGCGATGGTCGACGAGGCCGCCGTCGAGGAGCGCGCGGATGATCTCGATGGCCTCGGACAGCATGGCCTGTCGTTCACCGAGGGCGGGCCATCCCGCCCCGACGACGTGCTCGTTGAGGTTCTCGCCGCTTCCGAGTCCGAGGATGAATCGGCCGTCGGAGAGCAACTGCATCGTGGCCGCCTTCTGCGCGATCACCGCCGGGTGATAGCGCATCGTGGGGCAGGTCACGTAGGTCATCAATTCGACGTCGTCGGTGGCGTGGGCGACCGCGCCGAGCACCGACCACGCGTACGGGGCATGTCCCTGCGCCGACAGCCAGGGTGAGTAGTGGTCGCTGGAAACCTCGAAATCGAAACCCGCCGATTCCGCCGCGATCGCATCGCGGACCAGCTGCCGGGGGCCGGCCTGTTCGGTCATGAGTGTGTAGCCAAAACGTGTCGCCATGATCTCGCTCTCTGCCTCCGGAGTAGTCCGGTGGCAAGGTGGAGTGGGGGATGTGGGCACGTGGTCTGGACCCGGGAGGAGCATCTGTGGATTCATCAGGATCGACCGACGATCGCCGTGACACGGGATCGTCGGATCGGGCCCGGCCGGATGTCGGCTCAGTCGACACCGTGCTCCTCGACATCGACGGTACGCTCATCGATTCCGGGTATCTGCACGCTCTGGCATGGCAGCGGGCGTTTGCCGCCCATGGGCTGACCCCGCCGTGGTGGCGTGTGCACCGGGCCATCGGCATGGGCGGTGACCTGCTGGTTCGGGAGGTCTGTGGGTCCGAGGTCGAGGATGCCGTCGGTGACCGGTTGCGCGATGAGTGGGCCGAACGGTACCGCGAGGTCCTGCCGGAGGTACGTGCCATCCCCGGCGCATCCGACCTCGTCCGTGCGTTGACCCGATCCGGCTACCGGGTGGCCATCGCGTCGTCGGGAGCCCGGGAGTTCACCGACGCGGCACTCGACCTTCTCGGACTCGCTTCGACCGACGTCGACGTGGTGACCAGTGCCGATGATGCCGACAACTCCAAACCGGCCCCGGACCTGCTCACCGAGGCGCTGCGCCGGGCCGGTGGCAGCAGTGCGGTCCTGGTCGGTGACAGCGTGTGGGACGTCGCCGCGGCGACAGCGGCCGGCATGTCCTGTGTGGCCGTCCGCACCGGTGGCACCGCGGCCGCCGAACTGCTCGACGCCGGCGCAATCAGGGTCGTCGACGACGTCGCGGTGCTTCTCGACACGCGATGGCGGCCGTGACCGGAATGAACGCCTACTCTGGATCCCCGTGTCCCCAGCATCCCTGTCGGTGATCTCCGACGCCGTGACGGTGCGCGTGCCTGCCAAGGTCAACCTGCACCTCGGCGTCGGCCCGCTGCGCGATGACGGCTACCACGATCTGGTGACGGTCTTTCAGGCGGTGTCGCTGTACGACGACGTCACGGTGGCCCGCGCGGCGGGCCTGTCGGTGGAGATGACCCGCGACAGTGGTCGCGGCGCCGACGTCGCCGAGGTGCCCCTCGACGACGACAATCTCGCGGTCCGCGCGGTGCGAGCCCTCGGTGAGTACGCCGGTCGTGATCCCAAGGTGGCCATCGAGATCGTCAAACGCATCCCGGTGGCCGGGGGTATGGCCGGCGGCAGCGCCGACGCGGCGGGCGCGCTGGTCGCATTGGCGGCGTTGTGGAAACTCGACATCCCGCGCGCCGATCTCCTGGACATCGCAGCCGGTCTCGGCAGCGACGTGCCGTTCTCGGTGCAGGGTGGCACCGCCCTGGGCACCGGCCGCGGTGAGCAGCTCATGCCGATGCTCGCGCGCGGGGAACTGCACTGGGTGCTGGCCTTCGCGCGCGACGGACTGTCCACGCCCTCGGTATTTCGTGAACTCGACCGGCTCCGCGCCGACCGTGACCTGACACCGGACCCCGACGAGCTCCGGCCCGACGCACTCGTCCAGGCGCTCGCCGCGGGTGACCCCCACGTCATCGCCCCCTTGCTGCACAACGATTTACAGCCGGCGGCGCTGAGCCTGCAGCCGGGTCTGCGTCGCACGTTGCGCGCCGGAATCGATGCCGGCGCCCTCGGCGGCATCGTCTCCGGGTCCGGCCCGACGTGCATGTTCCTGTGCGCCGACGCGGATGCGGCCGTCGCGGTGGCCGCCGAACTGTCCGGCGCCGGCGTGGCCCGTTCGGTACGCACCGCATCGGGTCCGGTCAGTGGTGCGACGCGGCAGGTGCCGAGCGCGTGAGCAGACGACGCATGCACTCGACCGTGACGACGGCGGGTGTCCTCGGGACTGCGCTGAGCGCGGCGGTCACCGCCGGTGTGATCACCGCCGCACCCGCCTCGGCCGCGCCGCTGGCCGGCCGGGTGCTGAGCGCCGAATCGATTGCCGCCGAAGACCTTCCGCCCGGCGCCGCATCGGGCGAGCGGGTCACCTACGTGACGCGTGACCAGAACGATCGGATGGCCCTGTCCACCGGGGTCGTCTACGTCCCGAAGGGCACGGCACCGAGCGGCGGGTGGCGCATCTTCTCGTGGGCGCACGGCACCACCGGGATCGCCGATCAGTGCGCACCGAGCCGCACCCGCAAGGGCAGCGGCGTCGACCGGCCCGTCATCGACGCACTCGAGACCGGCTATGCCGTCACCGCCACCGACTACGCCGGTCTCGGCGCCGCGGGCGAGACCGAATACCTCGGTGGACGGGCGGCCGCACACTCGGTGATCGACATGATCCGCGCCGCCCGCTCGACCGAGGCGAGCCTGGGTACCGAGTGGGTGTCGGTGGGCCACTCCCAGGGCGGGCACGCCGCACTCTTCGCCGGGCACGAAGCGCCGTCGTACGCACCGGAACTCGATCTGCGGGAGATCCTCGCGATCGCACCGGCCTCGGGGATCGAGGGGGTGCTCACCAAGTCGTTCACCCCGAGCGTGCCGAGCCTGGGACGGGTCAACACCGTCAGTGCGCTCTACCTCTACATCCTGGCCGGGCTCGATCATGCCCGGCCGGACCTGCACATCACCGACCGGCTCTCCGACGACGGCAAGCGCTATCTCGATATGGCCCGGTCACAGTGCAACGGCGAGGTGTCCGACGCGCTGCGGTCGGTGTCACCGGGATCGCTGTTGGACGAACCGCTGGGCGACGACGCCGTCACCGCCGCACTCGCCGACTACACCCGCGTCCCGACCGGCGGTTACACGGTGCCGATCCGCATCGACCACGGACTGCTCGACCCGATCGTGCCGTTCCCGCTCACCGCGACCCTGGTCCGGTCGATGCAGGATTCCGGTACCGACGTCGACCTGCACACCCACAGTCGCGATGATCACACCGAGGTCGTCGCCGGCGCGCTCGGTGAGGTGATGACGACGGTGTCCTCGGCATTCGGGCGGGACTGACGGTGATGTGCCGGTGCGCCATGGCGGTTGATACCGTCTACCGGTGTCTCCTGCCCCCGCATCCGCGCTGATCAACGCCGATCGCATCAGTAAGAGCTACGGCATCCGCGCACTGCTCGACGAGGTGAGCCTCGGCGTGCACGAGGGCCAACGCATTGGCGTCGTCGGCCTCAACGGTGGCGGTAAGACGACGTTGCTGGAGATCCTCGGTGGTGTCACCGAACCCGATTCCGGCCGGGTGTCGCGGGCCGGTGGTGCACGCATCGCCGTCGTCACCCAGCGCGGTGAACTCCCGGCAGGCAAGACCGTTGCCGAGGTCGTCGTCGGTGGCCCCGAGGTCGCCGCACATGAATGGGCCGGCGACGCGCGGGTCCGTTCGATCCTCGCCGGCATCGGCATCGACGAATTGCTCGACACCCGCGTCGACGAACTCTCCGGTGGTCAGCGCCGCCGCGTCGGTCTGGCCGCGGCGCTGGTCTCCGACGCCGATGTACTCATCCTGGACGAGCCGACCAACCACCTCGACGTCGAGGGCGTGGAGTGGCTCGCCGAGCACCTCATCACGCGACGCAGCGCGCTGGTGGTGGTCACCCACGATCGCTGGTTCCTCGACACCGTCGCCATGCGCACCTGGGAGGTGCACGACGGCAGTGTCGACGAGTACGAGGGCGGCTACAACGACTGGGTGTTCGCCCGCGCCGAGCGGGTCCGGCTGGCCGACGCCGCCGAGGAACGTCGTCGCAACCTCGCCCGCAAGGAACTGGCGTGGCTGCGACGTGGTCCGCCGGCGCGAACATCCAAGCCGCGCTACCGGATCGAGGCCGCCGAGAAGCTCATCAGCGATGTGCCCGAACCGCGCGACTCGGTCGCGCTGTCGGCGTTCGCGCGTCGTCGGCTGGGTCGGGTGGTCATCGAACTCGAGGACGCCCACATCGAAACCCCTTCCGGGGAAACCCTTCTCGACGATCTGACCTGGCGGCTGGCGCCGGGGGAGCGGATCGGTCTGGTGGGGGTGAACGGTTCGGGCAAGACGACGCTGCTGCGTGCACTGGCCGGGGAGGTCGACGTCGCTCCCGGCCGGCGTGTCGAAGGTGTCACGGTGACCATCGGGTGGTTGCGTCAGGAACTCGACGACCTCGATCCCGACCAGCGGGTGCTCGACGCCGTGGAATCGGTGGCCGCGCGAATCATGCTGGGCGACAAGGAGATGTCGGCGAGTCAGCTCGCCGAGCGCCTCGGCTTCTCGCCGGCCCGTCAACGCACCCCGGTCGGTGATCTGTCCGGCGGCGAGCGTCGTCGGCTGCAACTGACGCGGGTGTTGATGGCCGAGCCGAACGTCTTGCTGCTCGACGAGCCGACCAACGATCTCGACATCGACACGCTGCAGCAACTCGAGGATCTGCTCGACTCGTGGGCGGGCACGCTGGTGGTGATCTCGCACGACCGTTATCTGATCGAGCGGATCTGCGATTCGACGTGGGCGCTGTTCGGCGACCGCACACTCACCAACCTGCCCGGCGGCATCGCGCAATATCTCGTGCGCCGTCGGGAGATGCAGCGTGGCGCATCGGCATCCGGCTCGGCGGTGGGGTCGTCGCAGGCGGCATCGGGCGAGGCCACCGCGGCATCGTCACCGTCGGCGGACGGTGCCGCCGAGGCCGCGAGCGCCGCGGCTCCGGCCGTCAGCGCTGCCGAACACCGCGAGGCCCGGAAGGCGGCCAATCGCGCGGAGCGTCAACTCGAGCAGCTGTCCAAACGCGAGGAGCAACTGCATCTCGCGCTTGCCGAGGCCGCCACCGATCCGGACAGGCTGGTGTCGCTCGGCGCCGAGTTGCGTCAGGTCATCGAGGACAAGGACGCCGCCGAGGCCGCGTGGCTGGAGGCCGCGGAAAAGCTGGAGTGAGTGAGGCTCGAGGTGAGTCGCCGGGTGTGGCTCAGCCTCGCATCGATCCGGGTCGCGAAATCGCCGATCATCGCCCCGGTCATCTCCGGCTGGATGAGCGGGTAGAGGTGCGACGCCCGGCCGATGATGCGCAGTTCGGCCTGCGTCGACAATGCGGCGAAAGTCTTTTCGTGGATGCGGAATTGGTCCCAGCCGCCGTTGGCGAAGAGCATCGATCCCGGGTAGGCGGACAGCTCACCGAGCGCGTCGAAATCCGCGATCGCGTCGACGACGTCGGCGATGGAGTGCAGTGCGAGTCCACCGGCCTCCATGTCCTGCGCCAGCTGCCGGCCCAACGCGACTCGCGTCAGGCCGCGGCTGATGGCCGCGGCCTGCGCGGGGAGCACACTGGTGGCCGCTCCGAACGCCCGAAACGGTGCTGCGAGAAGCGCACTCGGTTGCGCGGTCGATCCCATCGTCACCAGCCCGGCGACCGAGTCTGGGTGACGCCCCGCGGCGGCCATTGCGACGTAGCCGCCGAGGGAGATCCCGGCGACCACCGCGGGTTCCCCGACGGTTGTGATGGCGTCGAGGACGGCGTCGACGGCGTCGTCCATCCTGAACGTTTCGGCGCTGCGGTCGCCGTGGCCCGGCAGATCCGGGTGGATGACGGGGCGTTCGGTGATCGCCGCGGCGATACGGTGCATCGACGCACCGCTGACGCGGAGACCGTGGACGAGGACGACGGGAGTGGCGTTGCTGCTCATCGGGTGTCAGTATGCCGCCGCGAGGACTGCGCGTATAGTGACGCAGGCCACTGTTTGTGGACCTGTCGAGCAATCGAAAGGCACGCCACCGCCATGACGATGACCGAGACATCACCCATCACCGAACGTCGGGACGGCTACCCGGACGTCGAATTCGTAAAGAACGATCCGGATCTGCCACCGGTCGCGATTATCGACCGGACGCCGATGACGACGCCGAAGAAGATTCTCTTCGCGATCATCGGACTGCTGGGTGCGGTGGCGTGGGCTCTGATCGCCTTCATTCGTGGGGAGAACGTCAACGCGGTCTGGTTCGTTGTCGCGGCGGTCGCCACCTATGTGATCGCCTACCGCTTCTATGCGCGGATGATCGAGATGAAGGTGGTGCGTCCGCGTGATGATCACGCCACGCCCGCTGAGGAATTCGACAACGCGCAGGACTACATGCCGACCGACCGGCGGGTGCTGTTCGGTCATCACTTCGCCGCGATCGCCGGGGCCGGGCCGCTTGTCGGGCCGGTGCTCGCCGCGCAGATGGGTTACCTGCCCGGCACGATCTGGATCATCCTCGGTGCGGTGTTCGCCGGCTGCGTGCAGGACTACCTGGTGCTGTCGATCTCGACGCGGCGCCGCGGACGCAGCCTGGGACAGATGGCGCGCGACGAACTCGGGCCGGTCGGCGGTATCGCGGCGATCCTGGCCGTGTTCGTCATCATGATCATCCTGATCGCGGTGCTGGCGCTGGTGGTGGTCAACGCCCTGGCCGAAAGTCCGTGGGGTGTCTTCTCGATCGCGATGACCATCCCGATCGCGCTGTTCATGGGTGTCTATCTGCGGTACCTACGGCCCGGTCGGGTCAGCGAGGTCTCCATCATCGGGGTGGTGTTGTTGCTCGCGGCCATCGTGGCCGGCCGCTACGTCGGCGAATCATCCTGGGGCAGCGACTGGTTCAGTCTGTCGCCGGTGTTTCTGAGCTGGGCGATCATCATCTACGGCGTGGCTGCCGCGGTGTTGCCGGTGTGGTTGCTGCTCGCGCCACGTGACTACCTCTCGACCTTCATGAAGGTCGGCACCATCGCGCTGCTGGCGCTCGGCATCGTCATCGTGCAGCCGGTGATGCAGGCACCCGCGGTCAGCGAATTCGCCTGGAACGGCAAGGGTCCCGCGTTTGCCGGTGCGCTGTTCCCGTTCCTGTTCATCACGATCGCCTGTGGTGCGCTCTCCGGATTCCACGCCCTGATCGCCTCGGGGACCACCCCGAAACTCCTGGCCAAGGAGGGACAGGCGCGGATCATCGGCTACGGCGGCATGCTCACCGAGTCGTCGGTGGCGATCATGGCGCTGATCACCGCATGTATCCTCGATCAGCACATCTACTTCGGGATGAATGCCCCGAAGGCGCTCACCGACGGTACCGCTCAGGGCGCCGCCGACTACGTCAACGGTCTTGGGGTGCATGGTCAGTCGGTGACGGCCGAGGACTTCACGCAGGCCGCAGAGGCGGTCGGGGAGTCGTCGATTGTGTCGAAGACCGGTGGCGCACCGACGTTGGCGATGGGGATGGCCGACACCTTGCAGGATGCGATCGGTGGAGAGTCGTTGCGGCCCTTCTGGTATCACTTCGCGATCATGTTCGAGGCGTTGTTCATCCTGACCACGGTGGATGCGGGTACGCGGGTGGCGCGCTTCATGCTCTCCGACGGCATCGGCAACATCCCCGGCGCTCAGCGATTCAAGGACCCGTCGTGGCGGCCAGGCGCCTGGCTATGCACGGTGATCGTCTGCGCCGCATGGGGTTCGATCCTGCTGATGGGTGTCACCGACCCGCTCGGCGGCATCAACACCCTCTTCCCGCTGTTCGGCATCGCCAATCAGCTGCTCGCCGCCGTCGCGTTGACCGTCGTCACCGTCATCCTGTTCAAACGGGGACAGTCCAAGTGGGCGTGGGTGTCCGGTGTTCCGCTGGTATGGGATGTGATCGTCACGATGACGGCGTCCTGGCAGAAGATCTTCTCGTCGAATCCGTCGATCGGGTACTGGGCGCAGCACAGTGCCTTCGTAAACGCCAAGGATGCCGGGGAGACGAGTTTCAAGACCGCGAAGAACCTCGACGAGATGAATGCGGTCATCCGCAACACCTTCATCCAGGGGACGCTGTCGATCATCTTCGCCGTGCTGGTGCTGATCGTAGTGGTCGTCGGGGTGTACCTGATGGTGAAGGCGTGGCGGCGCGGTGGGTTGCCGACCACCGAGGAGAAACCGGTGCCGTCCCGGATCTTCGGTCCACGCGGCCTGATCACCACCGCGCCCGAACGCGAGGTGCAGCACGAGTGGGATGCCCTCCAGGCGCAGAAACACGGGCACCGGTCACCCGCGGAGGCGGCACCGTGACCGGCGCGCAGGTCATCGCGTCGCTGCGCCGCGCCGGTGGTCAGGTGGCGTGGTATGTGGGCAGCGTGATGGGCGACCGGGACTATCAGCGCTACCTCGACCATCACGCGGCGCATCGCGCCGACGGTGATGACCGTCCGCCGATGACCGAACGCGAATATTGGCGGGCGCGTTGGGATCACACCGAGAAGAACCCGCAGGGACGGTGCTGCTGAAGCGGATCACGCGCTCGGCACGGTGATCTCGCGGTCGATGCGGATCTGCCGCCGGAACTCGGTGTCGTGACTGACGATCAGCAGTGCTCCCGTCCACTGTCGTAGCGCGGACATCAGTTCCTCGGTGGTGTCGATGTCGAGGTTGTTCGTCGGTTCATCGAGGATCAGGAGCTTGGGCGTCGGATCGGTCAGCAGCGCCGAGGCCAGCGCCACGCGAAGACGTTCACCACCGGAAAGTTCGGCCAGCACCCGGTCACCCGCGGTGCCGCGGAACAGGAATCGGGCCAGGTGGGCTCTGACCTGCTGGGTGGTCGCCGCGGGGTGGGCGGCGGCGACATGCTCGGCGATACTCAAATGCGGGTGGGGGAAGGTGATGCGTTGCGGTACATACGCATAGGGCACGATGATGTGACCGCGCTCGATCAGATCGGTGATCAGCGTGGTCTTCCCCGATCCGTTGGCTCCGACGAGGGCCACCCGCTCCGGTCCGTCGATTCGCGTCCGGTCGTCGGCGACGATCTGGGCATGTGAGGCCAGGTCGACGGCGGGCATGGCGATCCGGGTGCTGCGGTCGTCGCGGACATCGGCGCGGGTCGACTCGAGGCGATCGGCCGCGGCCAACACGTCGTCGCGGTGTTCGCCCCGGAACTTGCCCGCCGAGACCTGCGCGGCGTCGCGTCGTAGGTGCGCGACGATCTTCGGAACCCGTTTCTCACGTTCGGCTTTCGCGGCCGTGCGCGCCCGACGATCCAGGGCGACCTGGGCGTCGACCATCTCCCGTTTCTGCTTGCGCAGGTCGTTCTCGGCGTTGGCGACCGCTGCCGACGCCGCCTGCTGCTCGGCGTCGATGATCTCACGGTAGGCCGAGTATCCCCCGCCGAAGAGTCGCAGATCTCCGTGGTAGAGCTCGAGGGTGTGCTGGACGCGTTCGAGTAGTTCAAGGTCGTGACCGACCACCAGGACCGTCCCGGGGAATCGCTCGATCGAATCGAAAAGCCTTGTTCGGGAATCCCTGTCGAGGTTGTTGGTGGGTTCGTCGAGAAGCAGGATCGACGGACGGCGCAGGAGTGTCGAGGCGATGGCGAGCATGGTCGACTCGCCACCGGACAGGGTGCCGACGGTGCGGTCGAGATCGGCGACGAGTCCGAGCGAAGCGAGTTCGCCGGCGGCGCGTTCCTCGATATCCCAGTCGTCGCCGATGATCTCGAAGTCGAGCGGATCGCTCGACCCGTTCTCGATGCGCGACAGTGCCGAGCGTTTCGCGGTGATGCCCAGGACATCGGCGATCGTGGCGGTGGGGTCGGCGTCCGGGTGCTGGGGGACCAGCCCGACGTCGCCGCGGACGCTGACGCTGCCACGGGTGGGCTGGAGAGTGCCGGCGATGAGGTGGAGCAAGGTCGTCTTGCCCGCGCCGTTGGCGCCGACCAGCGACACCGAACCCGACGGGATCGTGAGTGAGATGCCGTCGAAGACGACGGTGCCGTCGGGCCAGGCGAACGTCAGGTTCGAGAGGGACAACGATGTGGGTGTGCCGGGCGTCGACGGGTGCGACGCAGGGGAGGAAGCCATGGGTACTCCTGAGGTGCGGTGGGGTCGCGAGCATCGGTGACGTCGCGATGGATGACCGGCCTCAGTGGTTCATGGTGTGAGATCACTCCTCGGGTGGGCAACAAGAACTCGACCATATCCCCTGACGGCGGGTCGGTGTCAATGGCTTTTACGGGAGGGGACGCGCTAGCGTTGAGTTCATGTCGTTCATCCGCACGCACGTTGCCAACGGTGTCGGCGAGGTCATTCTCGATCGGCCCAAGGCGCTCAACGCACTCGACCAGTCGATGGTCGACGACATGGATCAGATCTTGCGCGAGTGGGCCGACGACGAGTTGATCGAGACGGTGCTGCTGACCTCGGCCAGTGAACGAGCGTTCTGTGCCGGCGGCGACATCCGCGCCATCCGGGATTTCGCGATCGACGGAGACCATGAGGCGATCACCCGATACTTCGCGGGGGAGTACCGCCTGAATCAGCTGATCGCCGAGTACCCGAAGCCGCACATCGCCCTGATCGACGGCCCGGCGATGGGTGGTGGCCTCGGTATCAGTGTGCACGGCGAGATCCGGGTGGTGACCGAGAAGGCGATGATCGCCATGCCGGAGACCGCGATCGGCTTCTTCCCCGACATCGGCTCCACCTACTTTCTCCCGCGACTTCCCAGCGGCGTCGGAATGTGGTTGGGACTGACGGGTTCTCGAGTGCGCGGATCGCAAGCTCTGTCGGTCGGGCTGGCGACCCACTTCGTACCGTCGGCGGATCTGCGTCCGTGGCCGACCGAATCCGTTCCGGCGCACCGCTCGGCGACATACTGGTGCCCGATCCGACCAAGCACGAGGATCATCCACCGCTGCCGGTCGAGGCGATCGGTGAGTACTTCGCCGATTCGAATGTCACCGCGATCGTCGGTGGCCTGCGCGGCGCCGTCGGCGACGAGTGGGCCGCCGAAATGCTCGATCTGATCGGCAACGCATCCCCGACCAGCCTGTGGGTGACCGCCCGACTGCTCGAACTCGGAGCCGACTCGCTACTCGACGAATGCCTGGAACGAGAACTCCACGCGGCCGAGAACATCACCATGACAAACGATTTCCGTGAGGGAGTGCGAGCGGTACTCGTCGACAAAGATCGCTCACCGAACTTCGACCCGGCCGAGATCGACGACGTGGACCCCGCCACGGTGGCAGCCATCATCGGAGCCTGACCTGGTCGCCCGGCCGTTCCCACAGGTCGAGTGCACGTAACCCCGCTGGCCGAGTGCCGACGAGCTTGCGAGTCGGTGTATCGAGGCCACCTCCGCAACCCCCGCTGGTCGAGTGCGCCGCGCGAGCGTAGCGAGCTCGTCGCGTATCGAGACCACTTCCGCATGCCGAAAGCATCACGTATGCACCAGCTTCCACTCGCCAGGGTGGCCTCGACCTCGACAGGCTCGGCCCGACGGATACGGGGCTCCGCAAGCTCCGCCCCACTCGGCCAGCGGTGGGCACCTCCGCTGGCCGAGTGCACGTAACCCCCGCTGGCCGAGTGCACGTAACCCCCGCTGGCCGAGTGCACGTAACCCCCGCTGGCCGAGTGCACGCAACACCCGCTGGTCGAGTGCACGCAACACCCGCTGGTCGAGTGCCGACGAGCTTGCGTGTCGGTGTATCGAGGCCACTTCCGCAACCCGACAGCGCAACACCTTTCCCCGCTGGTCGAGTGCGCCGCGCGAGCGAAGCGAGCTCGTCGCGTATCGAGACCACTTGCGCAAGGTGAAAGCCTCACGCAAACAGGCAGTTCAGTAACTCCCGCTGGTCGAGTGCGCCGCGCGAGCGAAGCGAGCTCGTCGCGTATCGAGACCACCTTCGCGACCCGACATCGAAACCGGGCCACCGCCACCCGAACACAGCTCGGCCGACGCGGACGTCATTCATCCCCAACCGATTCCGCGCCGGAAAAACTTGTCGGTGCCCCTCGCTACACTTGACTCAGTTCAGTTGATCCGACCGAGCAGAGGGGGTGAACATCATGGCCGACACCATAATTCGCACGACTACCGCGCCGAAACTGTCGATGACCGCCGCCGACGCCGCCATGATCGATCACCTCCCCACTGAAGCGGCCACCGCACTCGCCCGATCCCTGCAACGCCAAGAACGACAAGTGATCGCCCGGAAAGTGCTCTCCGCGGCGCGGATCGGGCACACCGTGTACGACGAGATGCTGCTCTCGGGCCATCAGACCAACGTCCACACCACCGGCGCCGTCGACAAAGCCGCCACCGGCAAGGTATCGACCACCCTGGGTGTATCGGTGCCGCAAGCCACCGCGTGGATGACGCTGAGCTTCCTGCTGTCAACGCTCCCGACCGTGACCGCAGCATTCCTCGACGGTGACCACTCGCTGGAACGTATCCGCATCGTCGCCAACGAGATCGCCGTCCTATCCGACGACGATGTGCGCGCCTTCGCCGAAACCCGCGCACTGCAACTGGCCGAACGCAATCAGGCGGATAAGACCCTGCGGGATCAGGTCGTCGAGATGGTGATCGCCCTGGATCCCGACGGCGCCGCAGACCGACGCGAGGAAGCCGCCGCACGCGACCAGAACGTGCGAGTGCGTCGAGACACTAACGGGCACTGCAGCATCTCGGTCTACGCACCCGGAGAAATGGGAGCACACCTCGCCGCGCGGATCGCGAAGATGATCAGCGAACGGATCTGCCCACGTGATCCGCGTCGCCAGGGTCAGGTGCAGGTCGCGGCATTCGCCGAGATCCAAGGACTACCCGGCGCACACTTGTCTTGTGAGTGCGGGCGAGGCGACTGCTCGCGGGCGATCCCGCTGCCGGAAGAACCCAGTGGCCTGACCGACCTCGACATCGATGTCGACGACGACGCGCCTGATCTTTCTGTCGATGTCGATGCGGACGCCGATCATGTTGAGTCTCATGAGATCACCGAACCCGAGACGACCGACGATCCCCAGTCGGACACCGCCGATGTGACCGTCGATCCCGAGACGATCACCGACGACGACGCTGACGGTGCGGCAATGGATACCGAAGAGGCGCAACCCGACACCGACACCGACTCGCAGTTGTCGCTGTCGTTGATCACCGACCCGTCCGGGCAGCGGGAGGCCCGGTTGGAGTACTTCGGCGTTGTCGACGACGCCCACGCCCGATCGTTGATCAGTGCGGGGCAACTGGTGACCGTCAGCGAGTTTCCCACCCTCGACATAGCCAGCATCAACACCGCCACCTCACTGGAACGGATACCGGCGGCGTGGCGTCGCCTCGACGATCCGTTCCCCGCGGCACCGATCGACCCCACCGGACACGGCGGCTATCTGCTGCCGCCCTCGGGTGCACTCACGTATCGGATTCCGGCGTGGTTGCGGGAGAAGATCATCGAGTTGGATGGCACCTGCCGGTACCCGCATTGCGGCCGACCGGCCAGTGAATGCCAGTTCGATCACCTGGTGAAATTCGTGCACCAGGATCCGATAACCGGTGGCTGGACCGTGGAATTCAACCTGATGCCGTTGTGCACCCCGGACCATCAGAGAAAACACATGGGGTTGCTGCTACCCACCATGCTCGCCGACCGGGCTGTCGTGTGGCGCGACCCTGTGTCCGGGGAAACCATCACCACCTATCCGCGGTAGGTCACTGCTGTCGGGTGGTGCTCCGCTGTGATCGGGTTCCAGCGTCGTGTTGCGTGGTCTCGAGGCTCGTCGCCCTGGGGGCTCCTCGCACCTCGACCGGCGGGGGTTGGGTTGCGCTGCAATCGGTTTCCAGCTTCTGTTGCGTGGTCTCGACCTCGACAAGCTCGGCCCGGCGGACACGCCACGGGCTCGCAAGCTCGCACGAGGCGGCTCGACCGGCGGGATGGGCTGCTCGACCGGCGGTACGGGCGCCTCGACCGGCGGGTGTAAGGGCGGCTCCACGGGCGGTCAGGCACCTCGACCGGCGGAACCGGGTTTGCGGTCTACGTCAATCCGCTGCGGCCACAAGCGGTTCCAGCGTCAGCTCGGGGAGTTCCTTCTCGATGTACTGCAGCCGCCACTTGTCGCTGAAAAGGGCGAGGAGCACGCCGTCGCTGGTGCGGGTGAACACCTCGACACCGCGCTGACGGTTGAGTTCATCGGCGCTCTCGGCATCGGTCTTACGGGCCAAGGTGTAGCCGAGGGGCTCGATCACCGTGTCCACGTTGAATTCTGACTTCATGCGTGCGGTGACCACCTCGAACTGCATCGGTCCGACGGCCGCAAGCACCGGGGACGTGTCGCCGCGGATGTCGTTGCGCAGTACCTGGACCACGCCCTCGCTGTCGAGTTGCTCCATGCCTTTGCGGAATTGCTTGTACTTGTCGGCGGTGGTGGCACGCAGTGACGAGAAGTGTTCCGGCGCAAAGGAAGGAATCGGCGGGAACTGGATCTTCGGATCGTCGTAGAGAGTGTCGCCAGGGGCCAGGGCGGTCGCGTTGACCAGACCCACGACGTCGCCGGGATAGGCGGTGTCGACGGTCGAGCGATCACGACCGAAGACGGCCTGGGCGTACTTGGTGGCGAACGGCTTTCCGGTCTGCGCATGTGTGACGACCATGCCGCGTTCGAACTCGCCCGACACGATCCGCATGAACGCCAACCGATCTCGGTGGCTGGCATCCATTCCGGCCTGCACCTTGAACACGACGGCGCTGAACGGATCGGTGGGCTCACGGACGGTACCGTCGATGCCGGTGCGCGATCCCGGCGCCGGGGCCAACTCGACCAACGTCTCCAACAGTTGTCGCACACCGAAATTCAGCATCGCCGAGGCGAAGATCATCGGCGACGTCTGTCCGCCGAGGAACAGTTCCTGGTCGTGATCCTGCCCCATCTCCGAGAGCAGGTCGCTCTCCTCGAGAGCGTCGTTCCATGCGTCGCCCTCGCGGGCCGACGCGGCGTCGGCATCCAGGATCTCCTCGGGGGCGATCGTCGCGCCGCCCGCGGTACGGGTGAAATGGATGTAACGACCGGTGCGCCGATCCAGCAGACCACGGAAGTCACCGGCGATGCCGACCGGAACATACAGCGGGGTCGGCAGCAGGCCGATCCGTTCGTTGATCTCGTCGATGAGTTCCAACGGTGCCTGGCCCGGCCGGTCCCACTTGTTGATCACGGTGATCACCGGGATGCCGCGATGGCGACACACCTGGAACAGCTTGAGCGTCTGCGGTTCGAGTCCCTTGGCGGCGTCGATCAACATCACCGCGGCGTCGACCGCGGTGAGCACGCGGTAGGTGTCCTCGGAGAAATCCGCGTGACCGGGGGTGTCGACGAGATTGATGACGGCGGGCTCGTCGTCGGCGCCGGCACCTCGAGGGGAGTAGTTGAACTGCAATGCCGTCGACGACACCGAGATGCCGCGAGCCTTCTCCATCTCCATCCAGTCCGAGACGGTGGACTTGCGTCCAGCCTTGCCGTGGATGGCGCCCGCCTCGCTGATCATGCGGGCGTGCAACGCCAGGGCCTCGGTCATCGTCGACTTACCGGCGTCGGGATGGGAGATGATCGCGAAGGTACGGCGACGCTTCACCTCGGTGGCAACATCAGAACTCACCTGACGAGGCTATCGGGCGAGGTCGGAGCCCACCAAAACGTCAGACGCGAGGCGTCGGATGCGGCATCACTCGAACGGCACCGGCGGCAACTTGACCACCTGGGCGGCGTAGCTGAGACCGGCGCCGTAGCCCAGCAACAGCGCGGTATCGCCGGGCTTGGCCTTGCCGGTGGACAGCAGATCCTCCATGGCGAGCGGGATCGACGCCGCCGACGTGTTGCCGGTGTGCTCGATGTCGTTGGCGACGACAGTGCCCTCGGGCAGGTGCAGGTTCTTGGCGAGCAGGTCGTTGATCCGAGAATTGGCCTGATGCGGGACGAACACGTCGAGGTTCTCCGCGCCGATCTTGGCCGCCTCGAGGGCACGTTGGGCGACCTTGCCCATTTCGAACGCCGCCCACCGGAACACCGCGGTGCCCTCCATACGCAGGTAGGGGCGCTGCACGCGGTCGCTGTCGAGGAAGGTGACCCAGTCGATGTCCTGGGCGATCGCGGTGTACTGGGTGCCGTCGCTACCCCAGATGACCGGACCGAGTTGCTGGTCCTCGGTCGGTCCGACGACCACGGCACCGGCGCCGTCACCGAAGATGAAGCAGTTGGTGCGGTCGGTCATGTCCATGGCCACCGACAACTGCTCGGCGCCGATGACGAGAACGTGGGTGGCGCTGCCGCCGCGCACCATGTCGGTCGCGATGGCCATCGCATACCCGAATCCGGCGCAGCCGACCGTGACGTCGAAGGCCGGGACACCGTTGGCGCCGAGTTCGGTGGCCACCTTGACCGCGCCCGCCGGGGTCAGCAGCAGGTGCGTGTTGGTGGCGAGGATGACCGCGTCGATGTCGGAGCCGGACAGCAGGGCGTTCGCGATCGCCTTACGCCCGGCGTCGACGGCCATGTCGACGACGGTCTCGTCGCGCCGCGCGAAGCGTCGCGTCTTGATGCCGGTGCGGGTGTAGATCCACTCGTCGGAGGAATCGATGTTCTCGCAGATCTCGTCATTGGTCACGACGCGTTCGGGGCGGTAGGCGCCGATCCCGAGCATGCCGATGTTGTTCACGCCGGTGGTTTCTGCGATCACGGTCATCGTGAGTTCCTTCCGCTATGCGATCCGCCATAGACCGTCTCACACAACCCCCACTACTTGGAAGTAGGCGTGAGCAGACGGTGTACGCGGACACTCATTGTCCGCAATCCGATGAATGCTGGGTCGCACAGTGGTCAGAACACCATCGCGACCGCCATCCACCCAGCGAGACGAGGAGACCCATGATCCACGCACGAGGTCTGGTGCAGACCTTCCAGACCGGACGAGGGAAGAACAAACGCGAGGTCAGAGCCGTCGATGGAGTGGATCTCGACATCGCCGAAGGCGAGGTCGTCGGCTTCCTCGGCCCGAACGGCGCGGGCAAGACCACCACCCTGCGCATGCTCACCACGCTGCTGCGTCCGACCGTCGGCACCGCCACCGTCAACGGTTACGACATCGTCGACGATCCGGTCATGGTGCGACGCAGCATCGGCTACGTCTCCCAGGCCGGCGGGACGTTCAGTCAGGCGCAGGCCGGCGACGAGGTCGTCGACCACGGCATGCTCTACGGGCTCTCGCGTGCCGACGCCACGAATCGGGGCAAGGCACTGTTCGAGCGATTGCAGCTCGACGGCCTGTGGGATCGCATGCCCAAGAACATGTCCGGCGGGCAGAAACGCCGGCTCGACATCGCCATGGGGCTCGTCCATGACCCGAGCCTGGTGTTCCTGGACGAGCCGACCACCGGCCTCGATCCGCAGGCGCGGGCCAATCTGTGGGAGCACATCCGCGCATTGCGCGCCGACCGTGGTGCCACGGTGTTCCTCACCACCCACTACCTCGACGAGGCCGACGAACTCTCCGACCGCATCCTGATCATCGACAACGGCACGATCGTCGCCGCCGACACCGCCGACAACCTCAAGGCCAGGGTGTCCGGTGACCTCGTCGACCTGCAGGTCGCCCACGCCGGCGACGTGACCGCGGCCGCCGCCCGGCTCGCCACCATCGCCGGGCCGGTGGAGACCGACGGCTGTCACGTCCGCGGTCGGGTGCTGCGCGCCGGACGCGAGATGCCCGGCCTGATGCGCGACCTGACGACGCAATCCATCGACCTGGAGTCGATCGAGATCATCCGGCCGACCCTCGACGACGTCTTCCTCACCATGACCGGCCGTTCCCTGCGCGACGCGGAGGCCGCCACCGACAACCCCGCCGCCACCGAGCTCGAGAACGAAGGAGCCCTGCGATGACCTTTCTGCGCGAATCCCACATCGTCTTCCGCCGCCAGATCCGGATGAACCTGCGCAATCCCGCCTGGGTGCTCATCGGTGTGCTGCAACCGATCCTCTACCTGGTGCTGTTCGGGCCGCTGCTGAAACCCCTGGTCGCACAGTTCCCCGGCGGCGCGGACAACCCGTACACCTTCCTGGTGCCGGGGCTCCTCGTCCAGCTCGGCCTGTTCGGCGCGTTGTTCGCCGGCTTCAGCCTGATCGGGGAGTGGCGCGAAGGCGTCATCGAGGCCGAACGGGTGACGCCGGCCAGTCGCACCGCGCTGCTCACCGGGCGGCTCATGCGTGATGTCCTGCAGTTGTTCGTCCAGGCGCTGATCCTGGTGCTGTTGGGCTGGATCATGGGGATGCGCGGATCGGTGCTCGGCGTGACCGTCGGCATCGTCATCACCCTGCTGATCGGTGGCGCGTGCGCCGCGGCGTCCAATGCGCTGGCCCTCACCACCAAGAGTGAGGACGTGATGGCCCCGGTCATCAACATGGTGATGATGCCGGTGCTGCTGCTGTCGGGCATCCTGCTGCCGATGACCCTGGGGCCGCAGTGGTTGCAGAGTCTCAGTGACTTCATGCCGTTCCGCTGGATCGTCGACGGTGTCCGCGACAGCTTCGGCGGGGACATCGCCACGATGGCCGTGCTGTGGTCGGTGCTGGCCGCGGTCGTGCTGGCCACCCTGGGAACCTGGTGGGGCACATCGGTTTTCCGGAAGGAGAATGCCTGAGGCGGAGACGGTTGCCACATATACCCTCTAGGGGTATATGTGGATGGTATGTCCACCCCGCAACACGACCGCTCCCGGGCGGCACATGACGTCATGAATGACGGGTCCGTGAATCACGAGTCCATGGGCCATGGCTCGATGGGCCACAGCGGCTCGGACCACGGCGGCATGGACCACAGCGGCATGGACCACAGCGGCATGGACCACGCGAGCATGGGACACAGTGGCCACCACGACCACGTCGCCCAATTCCGGCGAATGTTCTGGATCACCCTGGTCCTGGCGATCCCCACCGTGGCACTGAGTCCGATGTTCGCCGACCTCCTCGGCTACACGCTGCCCGACGCCGCGTGGCTGCGCTGGGTGTCGCCGATCCTCGGTACCGTCATCTATCTCTGGGGTGGTCGACCGTTCCTGACCGGAGCGGTCAGTGAAATACGTTTCCGCGCACCGGGAATGATGCTCCTGATCGCACTTGCCATCACCGTCGCGTTCCTGTCGTCGTGGGGTTCGACGCTGCACCTGCTCGACCACGAGCTCGACTTCTGGTGGGAGCTGGCACTTCTCGTCGTGATCATGCTCCTCGGGCACTGGATCGAGATGCGTTCGCTCGCGCAGACGACGTCCGCGCTGGATTCGCTGTCGGCGTTACTGCCCGATACGGCCGAACGCGTCGACGGCGACGACATCGTCACCGTCGCGCCGAGCGACCTGCGCGTCGGCAACGTCGTGGTGGTCCGCCCCGGCGCGTCCATCCCCGCCGACGGCACCATCGTCGACGGCTCGGCTTCCGTCGACGAATCCATGGTCACCGGCGAATCGGCAACGGTCCGAAGGGGCGTCGGCGATCACGTCGTCGCCGGGACCGTCGCCACCGATTCCGGGCTGCGTGTCGAGGTCGACGCGGTCGGCGACGACACCGCTCTCGCCGGGATTCAGAAACTCGTCTCCGACGCCCAGAACTCGACGTCGCGGGCCCAACGCCTCGCCGACATCGCCGCCCGGTGGCTCTTCTGGTACGCCCTCGGCGCCGCCGTGCTCACCGCCATCGTCTGGACCGCCATCGGCATGCCCGATTCGGCGATCGTGCGGGCCATCACCGTGCTCGTCATCGCCTGCCCGCATGCCCTGGGTCTGGCCATCCCGCTGGTCGTCTCCATCGCCACGGAGCGCGCCGCACGCGGGGGAGTGCTCATCAAGGACCGCCTGGCGCTGGAGTCGATGCGCACCGTCGACACCGTCCTCTTCGACAAGACCGGCACCCTGACGCGGGGGGAACCGCAGGTCACCGGCATCGAACCAACATCCGGACACGAAAGCGACGAGGTACTCGCCCTGGCCGCGGCCGCCGAGACCGACAGTGAGCACCCGTTGGCCCGGGCCATCACCCGGGCCGCCGCCAACCGCGGTCTCGACGTTCCGGCGGCGTCGGACTTCTCCTCGTCGCCGGCGGTCGGGGTCGGCGCCACGGTGGACGGCCGCACGATCCGCGTGGGCGGTCCGGCACTCCTCGACGATGCGGGCGCCAACGAGCTGCCCATCGCCCAGAGTTGGCGCGAGGAGGGAGCGATCATCCTGCACGTCCTCGCCGACGATGAGGTGATCGGCGCCGTAGCGCTGGCCGACGAGATCCGCCCGGAGTCCCGCCAGACCGTCGACGCGCTGAGGCGCCGCGGCGTCGACGTCGTGATGGTCACCGGCGATGCGACGGCCGTCGCCGAGACGGTCGCATCGGACCTCGGCATCGACCGCGTCTACGCCGGGGTGCGACCAGAAGACAAGGCGCACACCGTCGCCGAACTCCAGCACGAGGGCCGCCGGGTCGCCATGGTCGGCGACGGCGTCAACGATGCGCCCGCGCTGGCGCAGGCGGACGTGGGCCTCGCGATCGGCGCGGGTACCGACGTCGCCATCGGCTCGGCCGGGGTCATCCTCGCCTCGTCGGACCCGCGGTCGGTGCTGTCGGTCATCGAACTGTCCCGCGCCACCTACCGCAAGATGAAGCAGAACCTGTGGTGGGCAGCCGGATACAACCTCATCGCGGTGCCGTTGGCCGCCGGTGTTCTCGCCCCCATCGGCTTCCTGCTGCCGATGAGCGTCGGCGCCATCCTGATGTCGGTGTCGACGGTCGTCGTCGCACTCAACGCGCAGTTGCTGCGGCGGGTGGATCTGTCGCCGGAGAACAGCGTGCGGCGCTGACCTCGCTCCCGCGTATCCGATCTCTTCCCGCGCACTCATATCGTTGCGCGGGGAGCAGACGAGTGCGCGGGAATGCACGGCCGCGCGGAAGAACGGCACGGAATCCGATGGAACCGAACACCATCGCGTTGCGTCCAACTCCCGTGACCACATATCCCCATGATCGATACGGTCTGATTCGCCGTGACGCGGCGCTTCGGCAGGGCATCACCGACGCCCGTCGCGCCAACGACGTCAGAGACGGCCAACTCATCACACTCATCCCCGGCGTCGACGTGGAACCGAGCGCCGAGTTCGACGGACATGACGGTGCGCAGAAATTGCACCGGCTCAGGTCGATTGCGGTGGCCACGTCGAAGCTGGCTACCGGACCCGCACTCCCGCTCAGCCACTCATCTGCGGCGACAATGCACGGCCTACCTCTGCTGAAACCCGATCTGGAACGCGTCCACGTCACGAGAGGCGCGTCGTCGGGCGGATCGATCGGCACCCATCGGCACGTGCACGTGGCACCGATCGAGCCCACGGAGATCGTGACGATCGACGGCGTCGCGGTCACCTCACTCGAACGTACGGCGGTCGACGTCGCCACCTCGGGCACCTTCGCCCAGGCGCTGACGGTTTTCGACCACGCACTCCGGTGCGATGCCGACCGCGCGCTGATGCACGAGATGATCGTGACCCGACGTCGCCGCAACGGTGTGATGGCGGAGCAGGCGCTCCTGTCGGCGAACCCGTTGTCGGGCAGCGTCGGGGAATCGTGGAGCCGCGCCGAGATCATCGTCGCCGGATTCACCGTTCCGCGACTGCAACACAAGATCGTGGTGCCCTCGGGCCGCACCTACTACACCGACTTCGACTGGGATTGGCTCCTCGTCGGTGAGTTCGACGGGCTGAGCAAGTACGGGAGATTTCGCCGTGCAGGCGAATCCATCGCCGACGCGGTGATGCGGGAGAAGCGTCGCGAGGACGAGATCCGCGGTACCGGACCGATGGTGGCGCGCTGGATCTGGGCGGATCTGGAGCGAAATGCCGTCATCCCCATGCTCGAGGAGCGGCTGCGTCACCTCGGGCTGATCCCGCGGTGACCCTTCGCCGCACGAGTTTGCGGCCCGGCCTCCCGCGCACTCGATCTCTTCCCGCGCACTCATATCGTTGCGCGGGAAGAGAACGGTTACGCGGGAATCAAAACGGTTGCGCGGGAAGTAAACCGGTTGTGCGGAAGCAGGATCGGCGGTCAGTCGAGCCCGTCGAAACTACTCACCGCGGGCGCCGGCGGCAACGTGACGATGGCACCCGCATACGACAGGCCGGCGCCGAAGCCCAGGAGCATGGCGGTCTGTCCGCCCTTGGCCTTGCCGGTGGCCAGCATCTCCTCCATGGCAAGCGGGATCGACGCCGCCGACGTGTTGCCGGTGTTCTCGATGTCGCCCGCCATCGGGAGATCGTCCGGGAAGCCGAGGTTCTTCTTCATCAGTTCGTTGATGCGGGCGTTGGCCTGATGCGGGATGAACACCTCGATGTCGTCCACCGACACCCCCGAGGTGTCGATGACGGCGGCCAGGGCCTTGGGCAGGGTGATGGCCGCCCACCGGAACACCCGCGGGCCCTGCATCGTCACGACCATCCGGCCGACCGGATCGGTCTCCGGGTCCTTGTGCTGGAACTCCTGCGCGCGGTCCATGTACTCGGGGATGTCGTAGTTCTGGCCGATGGCCTCGGCGTTCTCACCGTCGGAACCCCACACGGTTGGCGAGATCCCGTTCTCCTCGCTCGGTCCGACGACCACCGCGCCGGCACCGTCGCCGAAGATGAAGGCGGTGTTGCGATCGGTCGGATCCATCACCACCGACATCGTCTCCACACCGACCACCAGCACGAACTCGGCGGACCCGGCGCGGACGGTGTCGGCGGCGACGCCGAGCGCGTACCCGAACCCACCACACCCGGCGGCGACGTCGTAGGCGGGAATGCCGTTGAGGCCGATGTCGAAGGCGACGATCGGGCCGCCGTGCGGGATCTTCGTCTTCCAGCTGTTGGTGGCCAGGATCAGCGCGCCGATCTTCTCCTTGTCGACCCCCGAGTTCGCGATGGCGCGCTCGGCCGCCGCCGCGGCCATCGACCGCGCCGACTCGTCACCGCTGATCCAGCGCCGATTGCGGATGCCGCTGCGCTCGAAGATCCACTCGTCGGTGCTGTCGAGGACCTCGCACACCTCGTCGTTGCTGACCAGCCGTCGGGGACGGTAGGCACCGATGCCCAGCATCGCCACATTCTGATGTCCGGTGTTCACCGCGAGTTGTCCCACGTGTCTCTCCTTCGGGTTGCGCCGTGGGAGAGTGTATGCGGTCGGCCGGGCGCCACACGTGAGCCGATGGTCCCGGCGTTCGGCGCGTCACACGCGGCGGTTCAACTCGCCGGTTCATCAGTTCGGCCGCGCGTTTCAGCTCAGCGGCCAGAACACCGGCACCAGGAGCACGCTGGTCACCAGCCAGGCGGCCATGATGACGATGCCGAGGCGCCAGTAATCGCCGAACCGGTAGCCGCCGGGATTCATCACGATCATGTTGGCCGGCGTGGCGATCGGGGTCAGTACCGCGGCGGCCGCGGCAACACACGTCAGCATCAAGATGCCTCGGGGGTCGACACCGAGATCGCGGGCCGCGGCCAGCGCCACGGGGATCACGATCAGCACCGTCGCGGCGTTGCTGATGAACTGGCCGAGCGCCGCGGTGAGCACGAATAGCGCGACCAGCAGGACGTAGGCACTGTGTCCGGAGACGAGGTCGACGATGGGCTTCGCGAGTTGTTCGGCGCCACCACTGTCGGTGATGGCCTCCGACATCGGGATCAGCGCGGCGATCAACACCAGGGTCTGCCACGGGATCGCGCGGTACGCCTGCTCGCTGGCGATGACCCGGGTCAGCACCATCGCGACGGCGGCGAGGAGGCCGGCCACCACCGGTGGGACCGCCCCGGTTGCCAGCAACACGATCATCGCGACCAGGATGAGACCGGCGCGCGGGGCGCTGCGTCCGAGTGGAATGGTCTGGCGGCGAAGTTGTTCGGAGGACGCCACCACCATCAGGTTCTGGTCGTCGGCGAGTGCGTCGATCACCCGCCACGGACCGTGGACGAGCAGTGCGTCACCCTCGGCGAGTTCGACCGACTTCGGTCCGACGTCGGAGCTGAAACGCCGCACCGACAACACCAGCAGTCCGTCCTCGGCACGGACCATCCCGGGAAAAGCCTTGCGCCCGATCCACTCCGAGCGTGGTGGGATCACCACCTCGCTGACGCCGAGGTCCCGATCGACCAATCGGCCCCTGTTGCGTCGCCGACCGATCACGTCCTCGACGGTGAGATCATTTGCGTGAGCGAAACTCTCGGCCACGTCACGTCGGCCGTACACGACCAGCACATCGTCGGGCGAGAGTTCGTGGCCCGACGAGAGCACCTTGCCGGACTGGCCCTGCACGCCCACGGCACGCAACCCGTCGGCCAACTCCAATCGCCGACGACTCGACCCGATCACCGGAGACTCCGTACCCACGCGCAGACGGAAGGTTTGATCACCCGCACCGGAGGCGTCGAGTTCGTAGTGCTCGACGACGGTCGACACGTAGCTGCTGAAATCGGCAGGTAGGGAGAGGGATTCGCGGTTCGGCAGCAGACGATGGCCGATGGTCGCGGTGATCGCGATGGTGACCAGCACCAACGGGACACCGATGAGGCCGAACTCGAAATAGCCGAATCCCGAGCCGGTCTGCTCGACGGCGGCCTCGTCGACGATCACGTTCACCGGGCTGCCCGACAACGTCAGCATCGATCCGGCGCTCGCGGCGTACGCGAGGGGGATGAGCGCCTTGGACGGCCGCAGCCCGGCGTGACGTGCCACCGACACCGTCACCGGCACCAGGGCGGCGGCCGCACCGTTGACGGTGATGAGTGCGCTGAGGAGGGCGGCGAGAATCATGATGGCCGCGATCACCCGGAACCGGCCGGTGCCCGCCAGGTTGCTGAGCAGGCGCCCGGCCCATGCGGTGATCCCAGACGCCTCGAGGCCCTCGCTGACCACGAAGAGAGCGGCGATGAAGGCGATGACGCTCTGCCCGAGGCCGGAGGTCATGGTGGACAGGTCGATGAGGCCCAAGGCGTAGAGGACCAGCGCGGAGGAGACGGCGACCATCGTCACCGGCAGTCGATTCCAGATGAACAGCACCACCGTGACAGCGAGCACGATCAGGCTCAGCGTCGCATCCGACATACCTCATCGTGACATCGCGGCCCCCCGGCCGCAGGCGTCACCACGCGTGCACGGTGTTCTGGGCGGACTCCAGACCGTATCGCAGCAACAGGTCGACGGCGTCGGCGCCGTGCTCGATGAGCAGGTCGGTGTCGGCGCGGGCCGCCGACGGGAAGGGTTTGAGGACGTAGTCGGCCGGATCCTGGCGTCCCGGCGGGCGTCCGATGCCGAGCCGGACCCGCAGGTAGTCGCGGGTGCCGATGGTCTGGCTGATCGAACGCAGGCCGTTGTGTCCGCCTTCGCCGCCGCCCCGCTTGAGCCGGACCAGCCCGAAATCGATGTCGAGTTCGTCGTGCAGAACGATCAGATCCTCGGGTGACACCGAGTAGAACTTCGCCAGCGGACCGATCTGACGGCCGGTGGTGTTCATGAAGGTACGGGCCTTGGCCACCAGCACCGAACCGCCGGCGAACGGTACCGATGCCACTTCAGCGCCGGAGCGCTTGTGCACCGAGTACCGCCCACCGGCGGAGGTGACCAGACGATCGGCGACCATCGCGCCGATGTTGTGTCGTGTCTTCTCGTATTTCGGACCTGGATTACCCAGCCCGACAATGAGTTTCACGTTATTGTGACTCCAGAGAGTCGTCGGTCGGAGATTACTCCGACTCCGACTCACCCTCGGTCGGGACCTCGGCGCCGGCCTCGACGGCCTCTTCCTCGAGGTCGGAAGCGGTCGGGGCCTCGTTGACGGCAACGATCAGGGTGTCGGCGTCGGTCACCAGGGTGACGCCCTCGGGGAGATCGAGGTCGGAGGCCAGGATCGACACACCGACTTCCTTGCCCTCGACGTCGACGGTGATCTGCTCGGGGATCGACAGCGCGTCGGCCTCGATCTCGACGGTGTTGGCGTCCTGGACGACCAGGGAGCCCGGGGCGGCGTCACCCTCGACGACGATGTTGACCTCGACGGTCACCTTCTCGCCGCGCTTGATGACGAGCAGGTCGACATGCTCGATGTAGTTGCGGATCGGGTGGACGTCGACCTGCTTGGTCAGCGCGAGCTGGCTGGTGCCCTCGATGTCGAGGTCGATGACGGCGTTGGTGCCGTTGTTACGCAGGATCGTGGCGAGGTCACGGGCCGGCAAGCTCAGGTGCTGCGGGTCGGTGCCGTGGCCGTAGAGGACGGCGGGGACGAGGCCCTCGCGGCGGGCGCGGCGTGCGGCGCCCTTGCCCTTCTCGGTACGGGTGGTGACGGCCAGGGTGGCGGTCTGGTTTGCCATGGGGCTTCTCCTTCGTGCGGGGCCGCGGGGCGGCCGGTCGGTGCTTCTCGGATGCGGACCTGCGCCGACACCCACATCACGACCGTCGCGGCGCACTCGCACAGAGGCGCCAGAGGAGACGTAGCGTGGCCGCGCCGATCACGGTGATCACTCACCCTCGCCGAGACAACCCGAACAGAATAGCCGATGAACTGCGCGGATGTCATATCCGCGCGGGGTGGGGGTGACGGGCGGCATACTGGCGGCCATGACCTCACGGACCCCCATCGACATCGTCACCGGCTTTCTGGACGCACTCGCCCGCGGGGACAGCGCCGCGGGAATGATCGACGTCGCCGATCAGATCGCCTACACCAACGTCTCGACGCCCACCATTCGCGGACGGGCGAAGGTCAAGAGGATCTTCACACAGTTCGACGCCTCACCCGCCTCGTTCAACTACCGGATGGTGAACGTGAGCGCCGACGAAGAGGCCGGTGTGGTCCTCACCGAACGTGTCGACGAGATCCGGCTCGGGCGGTTCATCCTGCAGTTCTGGGTGTGCGGGCGTTTCGAGATCGCCGACGCGCAGATCACCGTGTGGCGCGATTACTTCGATTACTTCGACATGACCAAGGCCCTGCTGAAGGGTCTGCTAGGCGTGGTCGTGCCCGCGGTGGTGCGGCCGTTGCCCGACGAACACACGACACGGGTTCTGCGTGCGACGGGGCCGCTGGCCTAGCATCGACGCCATGGCTTACCAACCAGCGCCTTACGGTGCGCCCGCAGGCGGCAGCTTCTACATCTTCACCATGGGTCAGGAGCAGGGGCCGGTCGGCTATCCCGAGCTCCAGCAGATGGCGATCAACGGCCAGTTGAAGGGCGATTCACTTGTCCGCTCGGCCGACAGTCCGAATCCCTTCCCGGCCAAGCAGATCCCCGGGTTGTTCTCCCCCAAGGACTGGCTGACGACGCTGCTGTTGTCGCTGTTCGTCGGCGGATTGGGTGTCGACCGCTTCTATCTCGGTCAAGTCGGTCTCGGTGTGGCCAAGCTCCTCACCTGCGGTGGGTTCGGAATCTGGACGATCATCGACATCATCTTGGTGGCGGTGCGCAAGATGCCGGACGCCGACGGACGACCGCTGGCCTGACCGGAGACCCAATGAGCGCCCCTGCACCGGAACACACCCGACGACACCGGTTCGCGCCATCGGAGATGGCCGCGGCCGGTGGCGTGGTGGGTTTCGGTGTGGCTCTGGCTCTCAGCCCGGCGGGCATCGAGCACGGGCCGACCATCTGCCCCTTCCGGCTGGTCACCGGATTGCCGTGTCCCGGTTGTGGATTGACCCGGTCGTGGGTCTATGGGGCACACGGTGATTGGGCGCAGTCCTTCGCGGCGCACCCGTTCGGGCTGCCACTCCTGGCTGCGCTACTCCTTCTCGCTATCGTCGTCGTCGTGTTTCGGGTGACCGGGCGTGAACCGCCGGCGCTCGACCGACTGTTGTGGAACCCGGTGACCAAGGTGATCATTGCCGCCTGGTTGACCTTCGCGGTGGTCAGGCTCGTGCTGGCCATCTGAGCCGACGGAGTGCCCGCCTCAGGCGAGGTGCAGGGTCGGCGAGTACATGTCGATCCAGTGAAACAGGTCCAGCGTGCGATCGAGTTGAGTCCGGGTCGCCCCGGTCAGCGTCGCGGCATCGGCGTCCACGGCGGAGCCGACCCAGTCGTGATCGACGAGCGAGAATACCGGATGGTCTCGGTCGGCGGCCACATCGGCGAGTTGCTGCTGAAGTGACTCGGCGTACTTCACATCCTGTGTCGACGGGTACGGGCTCTTGGTGCGATCGATCACCGACTGCGGCAACACATGTCGAGTGGCCTCGCGGAGCAGGCTCTTCTCCCGGCCGTCGAAGGTTTTGAACGCCCACGGTGTGTTGTACACGTACTCGACGAGTCGGTGATCGCAGAACGGTACGCGCACCTCGAGTCCGACCGCCATGGAGGCGCGATCCTTGCGATCGAGCAACATCCGCACCATTCGGGTCAGGTGCAGGTGGCAGATCTCGCGCATCCGGCGTTCGTCGCCGGTCTCGCCGTCGACGACGGGGACCGCCTCGAGCGCGGCCGAGTACTGATCGGCGACGTAGGCGTCGAGGTCGAGTTCGCGGCGCAGGTCCGGGGTGAGCAGTGCGTCGCGCCCGGTGGTCATCGACGATTGAAATGCCAACCACGGGAACGTATGTGCGGTGCGGGCGGCCTCGTCGAAGAACCAGCGGTAGCCGCCGAACACCTCGTCGGCCGACTCGCCCGACAAGGCGACCGTCGATTCCTCCCGAATCGCGCGGAACAGCAGGTACAGCGAGGTGTCCATGTCGCCCATACCCGCGGGGACGTCCCGCGCAGCGATGACGGCCCGGCGCACGTCGGGATCACTGAGATCGGCGGGGTTGAGGACGACGTCGCGGTGCATCGATCCCACATGCGCGGCCACATCCCGGACGAACGGGGAATCGGGGGTGTCACGCATCTCGTCGGGGGTGAAGTTGTCCTCCTGGTCGGCGAAGTCGACCGAATAGCTGTGCACCCGTTGCCCTTCGGTACCCAGACGCTTGGCGGCCAGACCGGTCAGCGCACTGGAGTCGAGCCCGCCGGAGAGCAGGACGCACCGCGGAACGTCGGCGATCAGCTGGCGATCGACGGTGTCGGTGAGCAGATCGCGCACCGTGTCGATGGTCAGATCCAGGGAGTCGCGGTGCCGGCGAGCGGGCAGCGTCCAGTAGGTGCGCTGCTGCGATCCGTTGCGGTTGACGGTCACCATCGCACCGGGCTCGAGTTCGCGGATATCCCGCCACAGCGCCCAGCCCGGTTGTTTGGTCATCGCGAACAGTTCGCGCAGCCCGTCGAGGTCGACGTCGCGGCCGATGAGCGGATTGGCCAGCAGCGCTTTGGGTTCGGAGCCGAAGACCACCCCGTCGGTGGTCTCCGAGAAGTAGAACGGCTTGATTCCCAGTCGATCTCGGACCATCGTCAACTCGTCGGTACGGCCGTCCCAGACCGCGAAGGCGAACATGCCGTTGAGGTGATGGGGGAGGTGTGCACCCCACTCCAGATAGCCGTGCAACACCACCTCGGTGTCGGAGTCGGTGATGAAATGATGCCCCCGCGAACGCAATTCCGTGCGCAGCTCCCGATAGTTGTACGTTTCGCCGCTGTAGACGATGGCCACCACGCCGTCGGGGGTCTCGACGGTCATCGGTTGATGACCGAGCGGCAGGTCGATGATCGCCAGCCGGCGATGGCCGAGGCCGATGTGGGTGTCGATGAAGACCCCACGGTCGTCGGGACCTCGCTTGGTCATCGTCGCCGTCATCGCGTCGATGACGTGACGTTCGTTGCGCAGATCGTGATGAAATCCGAGCCATCCGGTGATACCGCACATGACACACCCCTATCTAGTTAGCGTTGCTAAATAGTTGACCAGTGCCGTTCTAGCACAGGGGATGACAGGCGTCGAGAACGCCGAGAGCTATGTCCGGATTGTCGTGCGCGCGAGTGTCAGAGGATCTCGTCGATATTGTCGACGGGGCGGGCCAATCGGGTGCCCTTGTCCGTCACCACGAAGGGACGTTCGACGAGGATCGGATGAGCGACCATCTGCTCACGCAACGTCTCCTCGTCGGCGTCGGCGAGACCGAGTTCGGAGTAGAGCGACTCCCGCTTGCGTACCGCCTGAGCTGCGGTGAGCCCCGCATCGGCGAGCAACGTGTCGAGCTGTTCCCGGGTGAACGGCTCGTCGAGATACTTCACGATCCTCGGTTCGATCCCGGCGTCGCGCAGTTTCTGCAGCGTCTTGCGGGAGGTCGAGCATCGCGGGTTGTGATAGATCGTCGCGTCCACGGACTACACCCTAGTCGGCAGCCGCAACGTCACCGCGAGGGCCGCGACCGCGCAGATCGCGCCGATCAACGTCGGTGCGAGGGAGCCCGCGCGGTCGATCGCCACGGCGCCGACGAGGGCACCCAGACCAATCGAGAGGTTGAACGTGGTCGAGTAGATGGTGGTGGCCGCCTCCCGATGCGTCGGCGCCACCCGCAAGACCGTGGTCTGCAGGCCGATGGGGATCGCGGCGTAGCCCGCCGACCACACCATCAGCACCACCAGGACGAGCGGGGTGAGCGACGACGTGGCGACCACCAGGACCAGGGCGAGTGCGAGCAGGCCGACGAGCGCGGCCAGTGACGCACGAATGGAACGGGTCCGGGCCAGGAAGGCACCGGCCGCGAAGTTGCCCGCGACCCCGGCCACCCCCATCGCCAGCAGCACCGCGCTCACCAGGTCGGCGTCGATGCCGATGGTGTCCACGATCAGCGGCGTCACATAGGTGTAGGCGGCGTAGGCGCCGGTGATGACGAGTGCGGTGACGATGATCGTGACCCGCAGATTGCGCTCGCGCAGCATCGACGGCAGTCGACGCAGGGACAGGCTCCCGGCCGGGGCGACGGGCGTCATGAACATGGCGAGCGCCACCAACGTCACCGCCGACAGTCCGGACAACGCCCAGTAGGCACTCCGCCAGCCGGCGAGCTGACCGATGAAGGTGCCCAATGGCATCCCGGCGACCGAGGCGATGGACACGCCGGAGAAGGCGATGGTGTTGGCGCGCACCGCATGACGGGTGGAGACCAACGCCACCGCGGTCGGTGCGACGATGGTCCACATCTGGCCCAGGGCCACGCCGATCAGCACCCGCACGATCACCAGCGTCGCGTAGTTCGGGGCGAGGGCGGTGAGGGTGTTGCCGACCACGAACACCGCCATCACCGCCAGCGCGATCCGCCGGCGATCGATGCGGCGGGTCAGCGACGACAACGTCGGAGCGGCCACCGCGGCCACGAAGGCGAACACCGTGACGGTGAGTCCGATGAGCCCTTCGGACACGCCCAGGTCGGCGGCCATCGGCTGGAGCAGGCCGATGGGCATGATCTCGGTGGTGGTGATCGTGAAGACCGCCAACCCGAGTGCGGTCACCGCGGCCCAGTCGCGCGCGGTCACCGTCGAATCGGTGCGGCCCGTCACGGGCGTTGGGTTCTGCTCGGGCACGGGTGAAGGGTCTCCTCGTCGATGGGTGGACGTCGGCGGGGCGACACGACAGCGGGCCGTCGTCGACGATTATCGTCGACGACGGCCCGTCGGTCCCGATGAGCTCAGATGCGCCCGGCGTCAGGCGATGCCGTCGAAAAGACTTGTCACCGATCCGTTCTCGAACACCTCACGGATGGTCTGGGCGAGCAGCGGGGCAATGGAGAGCACGGTGAGCTGCTCGAACCGCTTCTCCTCCGGGATCGGCAGGGTGTCGGTGGCGATGACCTCGGTGGCGCCGCAGTTGGCCAGCCGCTCGGCGGCCGGGTCGGAGAACACCGCGTGGGTGGTGGCGATGACGACGTCACCGGCACCGGCGTCCTTGAGCTTGCTCACCGCGCCGGCGATGGTGCCGCCGGTGTCGATCATGTCGTCGATCAGCACGCAGGTGCGGCCCTCGACCTCGCCGACGACGCGGTGTGCGACAACCTGATTGGCGACCATCGGGTCGCGGGTCTTGTGGATGAACGCCACCGGGGCGCCGCCGAGGGCGTCGGCCCACTTCTCGGCGACCCGCACGCGGCCGGAGTCAGGGGAGACGATGGCGATGTTGTCGGTGCCGTACTTGCCGCGCACGTAATCCGAGAGCTGCCCGAGGGCGTGCATGTGATCGACCGGGCCGTCGAAGAAACCCTGGATCTGGTCGGTGTGCAGATCGACGGTGATGATGCGGTCGGCGCCGGCGGTCTTCATCAGGTCCGCGATGAGGCGAGCGGAGATGGGCTCACGACCGCGGTGCTTCTTGTCCTGGCGGGCGTAGGGGTAGAAGGGCAGGATCACGCTGATGCGTTTGGCCGAGCCGCGCTTGAGGGCGTCGATCATGATCAGCGACTCCATCACCCACTCGTTGAGCGGTGCTGGGCAGCTCTGCAGCACGAAGGCATCCGAACCGCGCACCGACTCCTCGAAGCGCACGAACAGCTCGCCGTTGGCGAAGTTGCGCGCCGTCTGCGGCGTCACCTTGATGCCCAGCTCGTCGGCGACGGCCTGCGCGAGATCCGGGTGCGCACGCCCCGCAAACAGCATCAGGTTCTTCTGGTTGTCGGTGGTCCAGGTCATGAAAACTCTTCTACTCGAGGTGGGGCTGGTGGGTAATGCTCGGTCAGTCGGTGGTCGGGGGTGAAGGTTGCTCGCCGGCCGCTTCGGCGGCCGTGGCCGCCGCGGTTCCGGGCCGCTTCCGGATCACCCAGTCCTCGATCGTGCGTTGTGCGCCCGCCGACACCGCGAGTGCGCCGGCCGGGATGTTTTCCCGCACGACGGTACCCGCACCGGTGTACGCGCCGTCACCGACCTGCACGGGTGCGACGAACATGTTGTCAGACCCGGTGCGGCAATTCGAACCGATCACCGTTTGGTGTTTGTTCACCCCGTCGTAATTGACGAACACGCTCGATGCGCCGATGTTCGACTCGTCACCGATGCGGGCGTCGCCGACGTAGGTCAGGTGCGGCACCTTCGAGCCCGCGCCGATGACGGCGTTCTTGGTCTCCACGAAGGTGCCGATCTTGCCGTGCGGACCGAGTTCGGTGCCCGGCCGCAGGTAGGCGAAGGGGCCGACGGAGGCGCCGTCGTGGATGACCGCGTCGCTGCCGTGGGTGCGGATGACGTGGGCGCCGGCACCGATCACCACGTCGGTGAGAGTGGTGTCCGGGCCGACGACGGCATCTTCGGCGATCGTGGTGCGCCCGTGTAGCTGGGTTCCCGGGTCGATGGTGACATCGGCGGAGATGGTGACGTCGACGTCGATCCAGGTGGTGGCCGGGTCGATGACGGTCACACCGGCGAGCTGGTGGCGCCGCACGATGCGACGGTTGAGTTCGGCGGCGAGTTCGGACAACTGGGCGCGGTCATTGCAGCCGGCGACCAGCATCGGGTCGTCGACGGTGAACGCGCGGACCAACTCGCCGCTCGTGCGGGCGATCTCCGCGACGTCGGTGAGGTAGTACTCGCCCTGGGAGTTGTGATTGGACAGTTCGCCGAGTGCGGCCCGCAGGGTGGCGGCGTCGGCGGCGTAGACACCCGCGTTGACCTCGGTGATCGCCAGCTGTTCGGGGGTTGCGTCTTTGTGTTCGACGATGGCCTGGACCGATTCGTCCCGGTCGCGGACGATGCGTCCGTAGCCGGTGGGATCGTCGGCGACGAACGTCGTCAGCGTGACCGCTGCGCCACCGTCGGCGGTGTGCGCGTCCACCAGCGTCGCGAGGGTGTCGGAATCGAGCAGTGGAACGTCGGCGGCGGTGATGACGACGGTGCCGTCGAAGTCGTCGGGCACCGCACTCAGTCCGACCTGCGCGGCGTGTCCGGTGCCGTGCGGTTCGTCCTGCACGGCGGTGAGGATGGTCTGCCCGAGGCGTTCGCCGACGCGGGTGACCTCCTCGGTGACGAGTTCACGTTCATGTCCGACCACGGTGACGAGATACGCCGGAGCGATTCCGGCGGCGGCGTGCAGACTGTGCCCGAGCAGGGTCCGTCCGGCCAGGGTGTGCAGGATCTTGGGTGTCTTGGACCGCATGCGGGTGCCCGCACCGGCCGCGAGAACGATGACGGCGGTCGTGGGTGACGTCGATGTCAAAGGAGGCCTCCGGTCCTCTCGGCGGCCCGGCCCGGCGCAAGAGGTGTGTGCGGCGGCCAGGTGCTGCTTTGCAGCGCGGCAACGGCCCGATAGTAGCGACATCTGTGGTCGGGTCGGACCCCGTACCCCGCCGCGCATCGTGCCTGATAGAACCAAAGGGACTCACATCACACTCGACGAACACCAATGAAGGGAAGTCGATGAGCGCACAGAAGACAGCAATCGTCACCGGATCGGCCCGCGGCATCGGAGCGGCCGTCGCCAAGCGACTCGCCGCCGACGGCCTCGCCGTGGCCGTGCTCGACCTCGACGAGGCGGCCACCGCCGACACCGTCAAGGCCATCACCGACGCCGGTGGCACCGCGATCGGTGTGGGCGCCAACGTCGCCGACGAGGAGTCGGTGAAGGCGGCCGTCGACACCATCGTGGAGAAGCTCGGCCCGCCGACCGTCGTCGTCAACAACGCCGGCATTCTGCGCGACAATCTGCTGTTCAAGATGACCGTCGACGACTGGGACGCCGTCATGGCCGTCCACCTGCGCGGTGCGTTCAACGTGACCAAGGCCGCGCAGAAGCACATGGTCGACGCCGGCTGGGGCCGCATCGTCAACCTGTCGAGCACCTCGGCGCTCGGAAACCGCGGTCAGGCCAACTACTCCGCCGCCAAGGCCGGCATGCAGGGCTTCACCAAGACCCTCGCCATCGAACTGGGCAAGTTCGGTGTGACCGCCAACGCGATCGCCCCCGGCTTCATCGAAACCGAGATGACCGCGGCCACCGCCGCCCGCGTCGGCGTGCCCTTCGAGGACTTCAAGAAGGCTGCCGCCAGCCAGATTCCGGTCAACCGCACCGGCGTCCCAGAGGACATCGCGCACACCGCGTCGTTCTTCATCAGCGAGGGTGCGGGCTTCGTGTCCGGCCAGGTGATCTACGTCGCCGGCGGCCCGAAGGACTGAGCTCGGCGGCTCCCGCGCAACCGTTTGCTTCCCGCGCACCGATACGAGGTGCGTGGGTAGCAAACGAGCGAGCGGGAATCGATGCGGAGCACGCGCGGTGCCTGTGGCACAATCGTGTCCGCAGTATTCCCCCATGGTGTAATCGGCAACACTTCTGATTTTGGTTCAGGCATTCTAGGTTCGAGTCCTGGTGGGGGAGCAACGGTATAACGCCAGTTCAAAGCTGGTTTTTGCCAACGCTCGATTTACCTCATGCAGACAAGATGCGGATATCGTGCGTGGGAACCCCTCGAAACGAACGACCCCGATCAGGTGTTGGAAGCACCTGCCGGGGTCTGGCGAGGGGATCGGCTCAGGATCCTCCACCGCGTTGACATGCACTCTACCGCTGTTGGGTGTGCGGGTCTAGCGCCACCGCTGATTGCGGTTCTCCCTTCGCCTCTACCGAAGGGAGACGTGCGGTGTCAGTCATTCGTAGGCAGCTCGTCGCTGCCGCACCCGATGATCCGTAACAGCCAAGCCGTCTGACTGCCGTCAGGCGGCCCTTCGTCGTTTTCGCGCACAGCCCGACGCAAACCAGCTGGCGTACGCACTGCCCCATTCACCCGATCAGTGGAGTGGCAGTTCCCCTGGAAGTACCCCCGCGGCCCGGTCCGGTGCCCTGCGGCGACGGTGCATGGGCGCTGACGACGGGACCAGCGGCGAACCGTCGGGACGCTTTGGGGGGTCGGACTATCTGCTTTGCCAGCCCACGAACAAAGGATTTCAATGAACAGCGATCAACTAAACCTGTTGTATGACAGAGCATCTGGTCATGGTCTTCACCCGGTGACGGTGAGGTACCTCCTTCAAATTCATGCGCCAACTCTGTATGCGGCGATGAGCTCCAAAGAGACTGTGCCGAAGCCGGAACGGCGGGGACGTGGGGTCGGGCCAGTGCCACAACCCGGATTCCGGGCGCCGCACTGGCAAACGCGGTGGTCCAAGACCTGCCTCCTGTGCGGAGGACCGTTGCTCGCCGGTGATCGGCTCGACCGCGTTGCACTCGGTGACTCGGGTGCTCGGTTTCCCCACGCTCTGTGCGCACGCGCCAAACGTGCTGCGGCGGCGCAGAAGCGGTATCACGACGCCGATGCGGCGCGTCGGCGTCGCGCCGGTCGAACACGTAACTCGTCGGCCCGCTGATGCAGTGTTCACGCATTTTCGGCTGCTCAGCTAAACAGCTATCTATTCAAAGATTTAACGAGACAAGGAGCTTCGCGTGACAAACGACCCAGCGAATAGGCCACGATCACTCGCAGAATTGCTGGCGCGGCAGCCGAGTGACGCTGAGCGTCAGCACCGCGCCAACGATCTGATCGGGCGGGCTCGCCTTGTCCGCGCGCACGGATGGGACGCATATCGCTACACGTGGTCGACGGGCGAAGTCGCCGGTGTGGCAATGATTCTGGATGACAACGCCGTTCTTTATGACGTCGCGGAGGACGAGTCTGCGGTACTCAGCACGTGGTCGGCGAACCTCTGGGGCATCGCTGGGGGAGAAGCCGACAGCGACAACGGCTATGAGCGGACACGCTGCTGGTTGAGCGAGCTTCGTGTCGCCCTCGAATAGGGCTTACGTGGCGAGAGGCGAAACCCGCGGATCGCGCCGCGCCGGCTAATCGACTTGGCCAATCAGATTTCAATTCATTTAGCCAAATATCCAAGTAGATCAACAGCTTTCAAAGAACGGAGTTCGAATGCTATCTATCGCGGTCGTCAACCTGAAGGGCGGATCGACGAAGACGACGTCTGCCGCCTACTTCCTGCACGCGCTCGCCGAATCGGGGCTGAAGGTGCTAGGTGTCGACGCTGACCCGGAAAACTGTTCGCTCGTGAGGTGGTCTGACCTCGCGAGCTGGTCGATTCCCGTCGTCGGGTTGCCAGTCAAAGACCTCCACCAGCGCCTTGAGTCGATCTCTGACGGGTTCGACGTTGCAGTGATCGATACTCCGCCAATGGAATCCGGACGAGGAATCGTTACGTCGGCCGTTCGGGCTGCCACACACATTGTGGTGCCGATGTCGCCAACGCCCATGGACTTCGATCGACTGCGTGCGGTCCTCGATCTGGTTGATGATGTAACGCCCTTGCGCAGCCAACCGCCGGCTGTCGCTGTGCTCCTGACCCGAGTGGTCACGAACTCGGCGTCGGCGGAGGCGTACAGCGCGGCGGCGAATGAGTTGGTGCCAGTCCTGCCCGCTCGCGTCGCACGGCTGGAGCGGTTCGCTCAAGCATTCGGCTGTGCAGTCGAGAACGCATTGAACACGGCCTACGGTGACGCCCTGCCCCAGTTGCTCGACGTGGAGGCGCGGGCATGAAATCGCGAGCAGAACAGATCCGCGAGCAGGCGGCGCGAGTTGTGGCTCAACCGTCGAATAGGTCCGCGGAGGGGGCAGGTGCACGGGCACGGCTGCCTGCGGTGCCGAAATCGAAGCGAGTCGGGAAAACCGTGAATCTCGATGCGAATCTCAACCAGCGCGTCGTCGCCTGGCAGACTGCGGCTGCCACCAGCCTCGGACTGCCGCGCGTGACGTTCCAGGCCGTCATCGATTGCCTGTTGGAGGAGTTGTTCGACGACGAGCGCCTGTCGATGCGTGTGCGCCAGCGTATCGATGAATCGCAATAACCATGTGGCGATTAGACCGGATGCGGATGCCAAGCCTGTTCTAGGTCGCTCGGTTTGCGGACGGATGGTCGCTCGCTCGCTGAGGGGTCCGCACGAAGCTCTCGTTGTCCCAGCATGAGAGGACGGCGGCGTAGCCGAGAGCCGTAGGAGTGCCCGTAAGTGTCGGGAAGTGATGGCACGATTGCCTCAGCGTGTAGGACTTCTGGCGACTTCACGTTGGTGCTTCACCTCGACCATCCGTCCAAGCAGGAGAACGACCTTGATCCTGAAAACCGTCTACGTCCGGTTCTTCCGGTCGTTCAACTTCGACTATCTACGTCAGGATATCGACGGAAAGAGGTATCCCTGGGAAGCGCTCAACACAGAGCCCGACGCCTACTATCCGTTTGTGCGCGTCGGCTTGGAGCACGACATCACTACCGTGGTTGGTGCCAACGAGTCTGGAAAGAGCCAGCTCATCTCCGCGATCCAGTGCCTCCTCGGCGATAAGCCAGTAGTCCCACGGGACTTCTGCCGGTACTCACGATTCTTCGGAGTCCGGGGAACGATGCCGACGCCGGAGTTCGGCGGGCGCTTCACCGATCTCACCCCTGACGAGCAAACCGCCGTGTCGGAAGCTGCCAGCCTCCACGCGGCACCGACAGAGTTCTACTTCTTCCGTCTGCAGCGTGGGAGCTTTGTCTACGTGAAGGACGGTGCCGGCGAGTATCAAGAGCACATAGTCCAGCCGAACGCAGAGAACTCACAGAAGCTCGAAGACGCTCTGCGACTCCCAGTCGCCCGGCGCGTCGACGCCAACGTCGTGTTGCCATCCAGCGCAAGCCTTTTCGACCTGCAATCGGGTGCCGTGACCCCGGACGTCCGAGATCGTAGCGCCTGGCTTGAACTCTTCAAGGTTCTCAAAGGCTATGCCGACGCACCCGAAGGCGCCACAGAGTCGATCTCAACCTTTGTGCCGAAGCCTCCAGAGCTTCCCGTCAGCGACCGGGAACGCGCCCGCAAGGCACTCCAACTCGTGCGTGACCTACTGGAAAACGTTGCCGACATCGACACGCAGGCGTACTCGGAACTGCTTGGCGCGGACGCAGCCGACGATGGGTACGCCTCTGCCCTCACCGCCAGCGTGACCGACGCCCTCGACGTAACGCTCAACTTCCCCAAGTGGTGGTCCCAGGACAAGGACTTTTCACTCCGTGTGCACAAGGACGCCTTCCACTTGGTCTTCACGCTGACCGATAAGACCGGACAGACATACACATTCGACGAGCGAAGCGGAGGCATGCAGTACTTCCTCAGCTACTTCATCCAACGTGAGGCATACCGACCGTTGAAGCCTGGGCGATCAGAAATCTTGCTCATCGACGAGCCGGACGCCTACCTCTCCACACAGGGGCAACAGGATCTCGTGAAGGTCTTCGCGCGCTACGCCGAGCCCGACGACGGGAAGCCAGCAGCGCAGATCCTGTACGTCACGCACAGCCCCTTCCTCATCGATAAGAACTACCCGCATCGCATCCGAGTACTTCAGAAGGGCGCCGGCGACGAAGGAACACGCATCGTGGAAAAGGCCGCGACCGACAAGTACGAACCGCTTCGCTCCGCCTTCTCCTCATTCCATGCCGACACCGCGTTTATCGGGACCTGCAACCTCCTGGTGGAAGGACCAGCAGACCTCATCCTCTTCTCGGGGATCTCGGCTGCCATGCAGCGACTCACGAAGGGCAACGCAACCCTCGACCTGAACTCGCTGACGATGGTGCCCGTCCACGGCGCTTCTAACTATCGCTACATGGTGCATCTGGCCCGCGGCCGGGACCTGGACCGACCGGCAATCGTCGTGCTCCTCGACTCTGACGGTGCTGGACGCGAGGCAGGGACAGCGCTCGGAAACCTGGAGAAGGGATACGGCAAGAAGCCACTCTTCAATCAGTCCTTGATCCTCCCGATCGATCGGCTACCGAAGGCGGAGCTTGCCCTGGATGTCGACGAGGTCCACGAGCCCGAGGACCTGGTGCCAGCGGCAGTCGCCCGCGTCGCATTGGTCCGGTTCAGCGAGGAGATCTTGTCCGATATCGACCGACAAGCACTTCTTGCGAAACTCCCAGAGGCCCTGGTCGTCAATGCAAGTGAGCGGCTGTTCGACCAAGCTAAGTCAGCTTTCGAGGCGGCTGCCGACGAGTCAAACGTTGCGGCCACGCTTGGCAAGATCGAATTCGCTCACGCAGTCTCCGCCGTGGCCCGCGAGGCCCACGACGACAGTGCACTCAAGGAGCTGTTCCAGAACTTCCACTGCCTGTTTGGGCAGTTGAACAAACTCCAGGATCAAGCGATGGCGGAGCACGCTCAAGAGCAGGTCAAGGAGGTCACCAAGCGAATCGTCGATCGCTTCAAGCGCGACCACCGGGCGCGGGCTCAGAAGGCCACCGTCTCTAAGCTCCTCGATGAGATCGAGGTACAACTGACTGGCTCCACGCCGGGCCACGAGGCCGTGCGAACCGCGGCTCGTCAGATCAGAGACGAGTTCAACCTTGCCGACACGCCGCTTCAGGACGTCGAGGACTTCCCCGCGCTTCGTGACCGGCTCAAGGAGCTAGTTGTCGCACCGGAACGTGTACAGTCGTGATTTCGCACCGAGTCTTCTCCGAGCGAGAATAATGGAGCGACCGCAATGCTCCACGGCTGATTCCAACTCAGGCGTCCTCGTCGGCCGATGTCTCGACCTCACGCCGCGCCCACCGACCTTCGATACGGTTCCCGTCATCGTGATCGAGCACGCATTAGAGAAACCGCAGCCGCTGCTCCCTGCCCGCCATGTGTGTGATTTGCATCACTACAATTATCGGCATCGGCGTCCGACTCGCGCAGAAGAATTGCGCGCTAACCTTAGCCCGAACAACAGCATCCCAGAACCCGTACCTTGGCCTTCAAGCGCCCGTCGAAGTCGCAGGCGTGGCGGCGGATCGCCAACGATCGTCTAAACGTAGCGTGACATCCGAAAGGTTTGAACCAGTGACTATCTGACTGTTCACAGCGCTGCTCACAGCGCTGCGGAAGACAGCGATTCTGGTCATCGACGTAACGTAAGGTGTGGTTGGACCTGCACATGCAGCCATACCTATGCCCACACGACACAGATCGGGTCGTGAGGCTGTCGCGCATTCCGGCCTAGAACATTTTGAGCATCGACGAGTCATGCATATGCCTGCACCTCGGACCCGGCCCCCGAAGTTTCGGCAAGAACGGCGCACAGAGTTCCAGCGGATACGGCATGATTGTTCGCGTACATCAGCGCGCTCGATGAAAGGGGCCTGCCTTGGTTGAGCCGGTGTCGTTGACGTTAGGCGCGGTGGTTGCGGCGCTGCTCACGAAGGCGGCAGACAAGAGTGGTGAGAACCTCGCCGACGGGGCGAGCGCTGCCGTAGGGCGTCTCGCGGCGTGGCTGCGAGAGCGGTTCTCGCGCGACGGTGACCAGCGTGCGGCCGGAGCTCTTGAGATGGCGGAGCGGATCACAGACAGTGATTCCGTTCGTCGAGAGCTGGCGGGCGTGATTGATGCTCGGGCTGCGACGGACGCCGCCTTCAGAACTGCACTCGAGAAGTTGCTTGCCGACGCCGAGCGGCACGGAGTCGAGGTCAAGTCGCTTACTCAGACGGCATGGGGTAACCAGAACGTCCAAGTTGCCGATGTGAGCGGATCTGCGGTGACGACCTCCATCGGAGGACCTCCGGGTAGTGACACCCACGCGAGCTAGACCGCCAAGACAACATGTCTGATGATCAGGGTCACCAATGGGTTCACGGCGACAAGAACGTGCAACTCAGCGGCGTCTCTGACTCAACGATCGAGATCCGCATAGATAGCCATGGTGACACCCGCGGGCCACTTGCGTTGGCGGAGGATGCGATGCAGGCGGGCCGAAAGTGCTTTCTGGCCAGTGACTTCCACGGCGCTTCTGAAAAGTATGAGTCCGCGGTCGAGTTCGCTGTACGAGCCTCAGACACTGACCTTGAGGTTCGAGCGCGTATGAACGCCGCACGAGCCCTTAGCGAAGTGCTCTTTGAAGCGCGCCGCCTAGGGAATCCGACGCTGGGTGCCATGCGACGATTCATCGACGAGCATCTTCGGATCGCCGAGCAGCGCGGCGCCGAGGAATCCGACATCACGCTCGAACGCGCGCTGGCGTCACTACTCGACGATGATCCTGCGAAGACGATCCGCTTAGCCCGTCAGGCACTTGACTTCGTTACGGAGGGCGTTGACGAGAAGTATTTGGTGAATGCGCTCATCGTGCTACTCAATGGCCATCGGAACGCGGGTAGCTCACCCGAAGCTATTGACGACCTCTCCGAGCGGGTGGCGGCTACGCTGCAATCGTCTTCGAACTGGGACTCGCGCGCGCTGCTAAGTGCAGAGTGGCTGCGCAGTAAATCCAGCCCGGAGGTGGCGCGCGAAGACGTCGTAACACTCTGCGAGGTCTTCCGTGGCGCGGCTGAACATACAGACTCACCAACTCGGCTGGCGCACGCGCTCGATGAGGTTCTGGCTGAGATCGCGGAGCACGGTGTGACGTCGGGCCTGCTGATGTTAGCCGAGCTGCGGTACGAACTCGCAGCACTCGTTGGCTCGGAGAAGGCGCTCTGTGCCACCGCACTCCAGACATCCGAAATCGCCGCTGCTCTTGGGGACCGGGCCACAGTCGATCGCTATCTGAGACTCGCCAGAGACAGCGCTGCGAGAGTTCATGCGTTGCCGGCGGGCGCGCCTGAAAGGTCGGAGTGGGACGGCCTTCAAGCCCTCGTATACCGAACTACCGGCAATACCATGCTCCGGTCTATCGACGCGGACGGTGCTGAGGGACTGCTACGTGTCGCTCGCCTGAAGGAGGTGGCAGCGGTATTCGAGCGGGCCATCGACTTCGCAGTTGAGCACCGAGATCAGTTGCGAGGAGACGTTGACGACTACCTTGCCGAGGTCCGATGGTCGCTCGCTCGAGTGAAGCATGATCTCGACAGACTGGCGGAGGCCGCCATGTTGTTTAGGCAGGTTCGGAGTGCTCCTGCAATGCGCCATCCACGGTTCGCCGCTGAGATCGGGCTTCCCGCGTGGCTCGGCGAGGCGCACTGTCTCCTACGATCCGGCCATGGGGAGGAGGCGAGCCTCGCAGTAAGACAGATCCTCGCTGATAGCCGAGCACAGGACGCGACGCGAGGAAACGCCGAACAACTTTCTGCCTACCTCGACAATGTTGTCTTGCCGAGAAACAGGTGGATGAACTCGCAGGCTGCGCGGGAGGTATCGCGTAGTGTGCGACAGGTTGGTCTACGAGCGACTATTGCCCAACAGATCGCACCCTTCGTCGAATGGTGTAAGGCCTGGCCGCGTGAAGACGACAGTCTCGGACCGTATGCCGGGCTATTTGACTTCTGGGGCCGTGGTGGATTCGCGCGCGTCGCTGCCGCTCTGCGGGAGAAGCCGCACTCGGCGATCGCTGTCGACGCCGAGACTGTCGATGAGGTCAGGATGTGGGCACAAATTCTCTGCCCTCTCTTCGAGACGGTTGTGATCAAGTGGAAGGGTCCGATCACCAGTACGGTTGCGATGGTTCCGCAGCGGGCGGACTACGGGGGTCCCGATTCGTTCGGCGGTCATGGCTACGTCACAATGGCAGGACTTCAGCTTTACGATGACTGGGCGCCGACCATCGGGTTTGCGAATCTCATTCCAGACCAAGTCGCGCACATGCTTGCAACTGAGGCCCTTCCCCTTCTTGAGGACGGCCGGCTGGTACTCGTGCCGGCGCCCGTCGTTGGTTGCACGCAGAGCATGGTGGGTTGGACGGACCATCTTCTGCTTGACTTTGTGGGCGGTGTTGTGAGCGTTGCCGATGGGCGCGACTCTGTGAATGAGGCAGAGGGGGCGGCTGCTCGTCCGCGCGTCCTCGACCTCGTTGGCCACTCATTGCCCTACATGGCCGATGTCGGGTTACAAGACCTGGCCAGAGTGCTCGATGAGGGGGATGAGTGGGTTCAACCGTTCCAGAGTCTGCTAGTGCAGTCCTTAAATAGCGATGGGCTGAAGACAGAGAACTGGCAGGGAATCACCTTGCTGGAGAACGACTTCCGGGATGCATCGCGGCAACTGAATGCATGGCTTCGCGATGTCAGCAAGGTCGGCGGTTGGCACGTGGCTGAGGTGCCGGCGGTCGTATCTGCTAGTTCCGCGGAGGAACTTGGCAGCGGAAGCGAGCCCGTCACCGACATGCTCAGGGCGATTACGAGACGCGAACCTGATCTCTCACCCTGGGTCCCCTACTGGAGACTTCAAGGGATGGGAGGACACCTCGATTGGAGCCGTCCTCTCGACAACCCATCTCGACCTTCCCCGCGGGCTGGCGAATCACCGACCGTTCATTCGTGGCTATGTCCGGGCACTCCAGGGTGGGTCATGCCCACTTATCGCGAGGCGTAAGGGTTGCGGTCATCTATGCAAGAGCACGCCATAATGAGCTTGCCGCGGTCGTTGCCCGCAGAGAATCCGGCGAACACCTTCTCGATCGCCGTGGCCTGATGCTGACGCGGCTCGTGCCGGACGGCCAGACCGATTTGCTGCACCGGAATCGTCTGATCATCGAGGGCGTCCTCGGCGTTGCGCCCCCACCAGTCGGTTGTCGAGATGATGATCCGGTTGGTGAACGGGTTCTTACCCGACGCGGTGAAGAACGAGTCGATGTCTCCGTTGCGCAGAGTGTGGGTCGGCTCGTAGAACTTGCACTGGATCGCCTTATACTCACCGCTGTCGCGCTCGCGGGCGAAGAGGTCGATCCCATTGTCCGGCTTGCCTTTACGGCCCGACCAGTCCATCCACCGCCACACCCTGTCGTACTGCTGGCTCAGCGTCGGGTCCAGGTCGAAGTAGCGGACCATCAACTGCTCAAACTTGGTCCCGCGTTCCGAGTTCGACGGCGCCTGCCGAAACGCCTCCATCACCTCGTGGATCGAACCCATACCCTGCTGCCTCCATGCTCGACGTCCTGCAGGAATGAGAGTAGGTTGCCGCGACGGTCACAACTGAGAGTTCACGATGCGTCCGTGTCGCGGCGGTGGGTGGCTCTGGGTGCCTTTCCGGCGATCGATCGCAGCCGCGCTAGCGGTAGACGGCCTCGGCGTCGACCTTGAGCCACCGGTCCGCGCGGGCAACGCTGAGAAGAGAAGGCATCGCCGTCTGACCAGCCGATCCCGTCTCTCCTCCTGGTTCGGCCGACGGTACCGGCACACGGAGTTGATTGAGTGCGTCGAGCTCGGCGTCGGTGGTGTAACCGGAGACCAGCCGCTTCTCCAGCCAGCCGAAGCGTGCGATCTGCTCCGCCGCTCGTAGTACCGTCCGCCGTCGCGAGTCCGGGAGCTGCCCGAGGACTTCCGCGAGCTCGGGTAGTAGCTCGGACACCACCGGGCCCGTCGCGACGCACCACAGCGCCAACGCCCACTCAGCTCGGCCGAGGTCGTCGTCGACGGTCTCCAGCTGCTCGCGCCACCAGTTGGCCTTGCCCACGTTGGCCCGCGCCTGACCAAGGAGCTCGGTTGGGTGTGCGGTCGCCCCGAACGCGGTGGCCTCAGGACGCTTGGTGTACGCGAGCTTGAAGGGGGATGCAGCACCGATGATTGCGATCTCCGAGGCAGTCCAGCAGGGTCCATAGTGATCGTGTACAGCTGTGGCGGTGTCCGCCCACGGGAAGGTGCTGCCCTTGTATCCGGGCCTGTACACACGCGTCTTGGCAACCTTCTCCCACGGCGAGCGGGCCTTTCGCAGCTGGGTGATGGCCTCAGATCGACGGCGCTTCGCCCGGTCGTCGCCGGAGATGAACCCGGTGGTGGAGCTTGTGAAGAACTCTTCGGGTGCCATAGCTGCGGCGACTTGCGCAGGCATGGAGCAGGTCGACGTAACGCACGGGCACTCGCCGTTCAGCACCGCAGTGAGCAGCGCCGCTTCGAACGCCCCTCCGGAGGTTGGGGCCAGGCCCGTACTGAGGTAGAGCTCGGCGGCGCCGTCCGAGAGGTCCATGTCTTCGAAGTCCACAGTGACCCCGGCTCCGGCTTCGCAACAGGCTCCGATCGCGAGCCACGCGTTCTGCTGCTCCGTGCCGATCGCTGCTGCGAGCTGCTCGTACCACCACTTCGAGAACTCGCTGCGCTGGTTGAGCAGCTCACGAAGCACCCGCACGCGTTGGGGGTTGGCGGTATCACTCGGGTTCTTGCTGATCAGTGTCGTCAGCCGTGACCATGTCGGGTCAGCACCGGCGGCCGTGGGGTTTGGCAGCTCGGGCAGTGGGGTGATGTCTCGGCGGTCGAGCGCGGACAGTAGGAAGTTCACCCCCGTGTCGGCACAGAGTGCCGTCAGTACCTTGCGCGCTTCGTGTGGTCGACGCTGGAATACGCCGTCAGTCAGAAGTGCCCACGCGGCGAGGTATGACGCGGGCGCCGACGTGTGTGGCAGCTCCTGTTCGATGCCGGCGGCCAGGACGTAGACGTCGCTGCCCTTCGCGTTGCCGCCGTAGAACCTGGCGGTGTTGAGCCAGTATGGGCGGCGTAGGAGCTCGCGCAGGACAATCGCCTTGTCGAAGTGGGGGTTGTCTTCGCCTGCGTTCCGGTACAGGAATCGGGCGGCGAAGTACTCCCGGAGGGAGAGAACCTCGAACTCGTAGGTGCCGTCCACTTGGCTGGTCAGTGCCCATAGACGGTCGCTGATGCCTACGAAGAGCTCGTCCACAATCGACTCTTGGTTGCCGTAGGTGCGCTGGAAGTGGCGCATCGCTGCCTTGAGGTCGTTGATGCTCATTCGGCCGTTGATCTGCGACTCCTCGGTATGCGCGTGCAGGTACCAACCGAGGAACGGGATGATCTCGAGCAGCTCCTCCTTGTGGTCGCGAACGGCCTTGGGGTGCTTGTTCGCCTCGCGGGCGAGGAGAAGCTCTACGTACGTGTCGTAGAGGTCGGTCCGCTGTGTCGGGGTGGCCGCGCCCTGACGGTGGAGCAGGTCCAGCAGGATCGTCAACTGCATCGGGTTGCCGGCGAGTTCGTGGATGTAGGGCTCGCGGCTCTTCTCGTTGAAGCTCTTCCGCAGCTCCCGGCCGTCCTTGCCCCTGATTTCCCGGACCGCGCACCACTTGCGCAGGTAGTCGGCCCGTTGCTCGCCCGTGAGCTGGTTCAACGTGATGATCTCGAACTTGTCCAGGGTTGGCTCCGGGAGCGCACCCGCGCTCGGCCGCGTGGTGACAACGACCTTGAGCGGCTCGGTGTAGGACTTCCCTCGCCCGGCGAACGCGTCGATCTCGCTGACGACCCGCCGCCGGGTGCTGGCGCTGCCGACCTCATCGAGTCCGTCAAGCACAACGAGGCTGGGAACTCGTTCGAAGATGCCCTGCACCGTGTCGGCAGTAGCGGTGATGCCGCCGCTCGCATGCGTCATGAGGTCAGCGATGAAGCACTCGACGGTCGCCTTCTCGCCCTTGCGCGCCTTATCCCGCTTTCGCTTGCGGTCATCGGAGTGATCCCACACGTCGTTGCCGGCGAGCCACAGAGCATAGTCGCTCAGATCCAACCGGATCGGGAACCGTGGATTATCGAGCGCAGGTAGGGCCTTGGGTCGCTCCGACTCCGGAATGAATGCACTGCGGTGAACTTGGCAGATGTACTGACTGAGTGTGGACTTTCCCTGCCCCGGAGCGCCTCGCACCAGTGTGAACGGCATCGGTGTGTGCAGCAGGTGATGCGCAGCGCCGCCGAGTTCGTTCGAGTAGAGCCCTTGAGCGCGGGCTCTGTCCGGGGAGCGTACGAGCTCTGCGGTGACGTCGACGAAGAGGTCCGCCATCCTCTTCCGGTCCACCTCGACTTGGCTGAACTTGACCCGTTGGTCGTCATCCCACTGCGACGCGGCAACCTGCCGGATCAGCTTGCGCTCCGCCTGGTTCTTGGTGGCGCCGACCTGCTCGGCGACCAGGAATCGGATCAGGTCCCACCCGGCGAGCATGTCGGCGTAGGCCCACTTGATCGAGTCCTCGGAGTTGTCGAGCCACGAGTTGAGCGCCTCGCGCCAGATGCACGACATCTCGTCGAAGCCGAGCTCCTCGGCATACGCGTCCAGCTTTTTGTTCAGCTGCGCGAAGGTGCCGGTCCCGGGCTTGGCGGTGCTCGGCACGTTCGTCACCAGGACGTAGTGCCGCACATCTTCTTTCGCCAGCCGCCGCAGGTTGTCCAGCTCCTTCTTCACCTGGGCGTCCAGCCAGCTGACGGGGTTCTTCTCCGAGCCGGACATGGACCACTTGACCTGGTAGATCAGCACTGTCGACGGGTCGAGCTTGCGCTGCCCATCGATGCCGCCGTCAGCCTGGCGTAGCGCCATGGGTGTGAAGTTCGGGAATTGCGCGGCGAGCAGTGTGTTGACGAGCTGCTGGAAGTCGTGATCACCCAGGCGCTCGTAGAGGTAGCGGTGACGACTCTCGGGCATGGACGACTCCTAGAACTCCAACCCGATCGTGTCAATTGCGGCGTCGGGAACTCCGAATGCTGATTCCATTCAACCCGCTGGCGTTGCGCTGATCGTGGAGATACTCGGCCGGAGTGTCACTGGACACTGGCTCGGAGTTGCCTGCCAGAATCGCACCATGGCCGGTCGCTGCTGCCGAAACTACGCAAATGTGGCTATCGGAAGTCCCCGGCTGACGATCGCGGACACGGGGTCAGTCACTCATGCCGTCGTCGGATGCGCAGAAGTAGTACCGCAGCGCAGCCCCCTGAAGGTCGAGGCCCCGCCAGCACGACGGGGCCTCGATATGAACGCCAGTTGACGCTGGCATTCCTGCCGCTCCAAGGCGCTTCTAGTATATGCGATCGACAAACTCGGCGGCTGGAGGCTGGCTGCTGACGTCTAGATCTCGTCCAAGTGACGATTGGGGCCGCCCCTGTCGATTTAGGTGGTTAGCTGTTTGTTCAAGAATCTAAGCGGGGCAACCCATTCGGACTCCTCGTTGGGGTCTGAAGTTAGTTGCTCATCGCTGAATGACCACGGGTCACGAAGTTGTTGGCCTACAAGACCGCGATCAGTGTTCCACTCCGGATCAGAATCACCGGTGAACAACGCGGCGATGTCCTCGTAACGGCGCCACGTGCGCGGAGCGCGGCCGTCAGCAGCTCGCCGCCGAGCGACAAACCACTGAAACATCCACCTCAGGTACACGTTCGGTCCTCTCACAATTGCTCAACGATCGTGACGCGTCCACGACGTCTGTGGAGGGCGGGAGCCGAACGTCGCGCCACACAGGGAATGGCCTTGTACTGGAGTATCCGCCCGATAGCGGACGGCGCCAAAGTGGCTGTAGATGCGACGCCGTCACTTGATAGGAAAGCCGCCGTACGATCTCGCGGACTACCAATCACGCGGCGGCAGTGATTATGGCGATTCGTCGACAGCGATGGACATCGGCTCGGCGAGGATGCGGGCCACAACGTCACGCTGCGCGTCCGTGAGCTTGTCTGCAGAGGTGCCGCGCAGGACGAGCGCTGCCCACACCGTCTCGCTCATCGGGCAGCTACCACACGTGCGCGGCCCGACCACGCCAAACTGTCCGATGCGCGGCGGGTAGTCCCAGCCGGACTCGAATGCCTCGGTCGCCGTGAGCACGGCCTCGACGCCGCAGACCTCACAGACATGGCGGAGCTTCCAGTGCGCCATCTCGGGTTCAAGTAGCTTGCCTGAGCTGGGCATCAGAACGGCCCCGGACGGACGGCGGCTGTAGTGCGCCTGGTCGGGCACTGCCGTTACGGTCGCGTCGGCGACGGTGACGCTCGCACCCTCGGTTGAAAGGGTGGCGAGCTGCTCGCGCGTCACGGTGATGATGCCCTCGGCCACGCCGGCGGTCAGCTCCGCCGGGGTAGCTGCCTCAACCGCGTGGACAGTGGCGTCGCCGGTGCCCGCTGCGAGCATGCGGGCAGACTGCGGATCGTTGAGCTTCGCGATGAGCACCGCGACGTTGCGGGCGGTGAGCTCAAGTGTTCGGGTGGCTTCATGCCATTCCATGGGTCCTCCAATATGGCGACTCGGGCGTCACGACCTCTCCAGGGCAACTCGCGTATTCCCGGATAGCCGGCGGCTGTCGTTAGGACGTTCTCGGTTGCGATGGCGGGGAGTTCGTCGTGAGCTGGACGCGTTGCCGCAGTGACGAACACATCTGCGTTTCCCAGGTTCCACGATCGACCGCCGCGGGGTTCGTATGCGATGACCGAACCTCCTGCGACTCCGACGAGCAGTTCGCAGAGAGTAATCCGAGGACGTCGGGCATGGTCGGGGACACTATCTATCCGCGACGCGGCCTCTGTGATTGGTACTTGTCCGACCTTGGTCGAGTTGCTTTCGAATAGAGTCACATTTTTCGCACCAGCGGGGCCCCTCGCATAGTGGACAGATGGGATGGTGTGGATCTCATTTCTACACGGGTAGTCTGACACTTGTCGCGCGAAATTCTTTCTCACACTGGGCGGACGGGCGTAGGCTGAGTTCTAGCGCAGCTCGCCGAGGTGGCCGCCGTTAAGGTAGTGGCATAGAGCGAACGCCTCCGACTTCGCGGCATCGCCCGCGAAGGTCTCGACCCCTACCCATTTGCCAGGCTGTGGGTCCCAATAGCAGACCTGATAGATAAGCTTGTCCGTGCTCGCATTGACCAGCCGTACAACATGACTCACCTGTGGCCGCCAGGCTCTTCACGCGGCGTCGGCAGTTCATTGCACTCGACTCGGCGCATCATCACGACAGCCCCATATCCGGGGACGGTGACGTAACCGAACGCTCCCTCAATCGAACACCCCACTTTGTGATCCTCTTTCCGATTGTCCGGAAAATTGTTCAACATAATAGTAGGTCGTTACTCTTCGGCGCGCCCGGGGCGAGTGCGAGAACTAGTTTGCATTTTCCTCCGGTTTAGCTGTTTGGGTAAACATTGAAATACCTATTTGCGGAAATGTGCAAATTCGGACTCGCAGGACTTCGCAACCAGCACAACCGAGGGGGTACCCGCACTCACCTAACCGACTCGCCCGGACGAAGGATCCTCCAATACATCATCACCCAAGGGCTTGACCTCGATTGTCGGGACCTCCGCTCAGGGCATCAGGCTGACACTCGCCCGTGGGCAACGACGGGCGTCGCGGATTCTGATACTCCCGGCAGGTGCCCAGATAAGCTCCGTGCTACACGTATTCTGAGAGAAAGGGCGCTGTGTCGACGGACGGCGAACTCGACCTGTCACGGCCATCGGCGACGCGAACCCAGCATGCGATTCGCTTGTTGGCGTTGATGCATCGGTGCGGTGAACAACCAACGAAGTCGGACCCTCCCGGCACGGTCACCGTGGTACGCAGCGAACTCCGGTTGCAAGCGATGGACTTCTGGTTGCGTAACCCTGACTACTTGGCGGACGAACTCATCACGCTGGTGGAATCCGGCGCCCTCGACGACTCCTACGTGTGTGTTGCTGAGCGTCTCCTGAACGATCCGGAGCCGGACCTGCGCTACTACCCAATGCCCAAGTGGCTGCACGGCGCATTCGAGCCGCTCGACGACGCGTTCTCGCTGCTGGAGACGTACGACTTGGCAACCGCCGTACGAAGAGGAACGCCGGGTCACAATGTGGCGAAGACCCAGTTTTTCTTGACCGAAGCGGGAGCCGCGGCGGCCCAAACGCTGGCCGAGGACGCCACCTTGGGGTGGTACTCGCAGCAGGTCGAGCTGGTCGCGCTTGTTGCCGGTGACGAAGTGGGGAGCCGCTTGAAGGACAGGCAGTACCTCCAGACCACCTACGCGAACACTGACCTTGGCGCGAACATCGCGTCGATTGCGGACCGAGTTCGCGTGCGTCTGGTCGCCCACACGCACGATGGTGGAGCGGAGGAGAACTCGTGAGTGTGCTGGCAGACGCGGTTGTCGCTGAGCTCGCTCGGCTTGCCAGGCGAGCAGCACGGGCAGCCGAGAAGAGGAACGCAGAGGACGGCCCCGCGCCATCTTCACTGCCCATCGATGACGCGATTGACGAGCGGGACTTCGATGAAGACGTTGCCGGGGCTGCGGCCGCCGGTACCGCTGACGTGATCTCGGCTGAGACCGTCGACGAGATCCTGGAGAAGCACGACATCCCGGCGTACGCCTCGAAAGCGATCCCCGTGTCCCTGCGAGTGAGCCGCGTTCACTTCGCAGGTGTGAAGCGGCTACCGGCGACACATCAACTCGCGGTCGGCTATGACGTGATCGTTCCCGACGACGACTCTGCGATGGATGCCGCCGATCCTGCGCCACGGCCGGATGACGTCGAAGCCGATGCGGATACCGGCGTCCACACTACCGCCGACGAGGCGGATACCAGCGGGGATGGTGAGCCAGCTGAGGGCGACGTCGCCGAGAACGTGCCGAGCGTGGAGATACCGTTCTCGTGGACGTGGGAGCCGCCGGCCGGTGTCAACGGAGTTGGGAGCAACCGGAACCTGCGCGGTAAGTCGACTGTGTTGAACGTGATCATGTGGGCGTTGTCAGGGCGATGCGCGAACTTCCAGGTCGACAACAAGAAGTGGATCCGGCACGTCGAAGTCGACTGGCTGATCGGAACCGAGAGCGTACGGGTCGAGTTCGATGCTGACAATGGTCACGCCGTCGGGACGGTCGGCCTCGTCGCAGGCTCCGAACAACTCCGATCGCTGGGAAGCTTCGACGGCGAAGAGGAGTTCGTGGGCGTCATGGGATCGGTCATGATGGCCCGTCTCCGGCTCGCGGAGATCCCGACGTGGACCAAGGACCGCGAAGTCGTGCACCGGTGGCCGGCGTACGCGAGCGCATTCGCAGTGCGCGCCGAGCAGTTAGACCCGGTGGTCGGCAACGTGAAGGTCCTGGGCGTCCGGATGCTGCAGATGTTAGTCGGAACCGACTGGGGGCCTGCGCTCGTCGCGACGCAAGCGGCGCTCAAAGAATGGGAAGCTGAGCGATCTGCCGCGGAGGCCAAGGCCGAAGTCGCCGATCAGGCGGTCAGCGAACAGCGGAAGAAGGCACAGGCGACTGTACATCGTCTCAGCGCCGCTATGAAGGCGATAGATACCGGGACTCCGGACGCAGCGAAGCTCCACTCGGCGGCCGCTGCGGCGACGAAGCTGGCGCACGAAGTGCATGTTCTGGAGCGATCGGTGATGGAAGCCGACTCACAGCTGGATACGGTGCGGCTCCAGCTTCGGGCCGCGAAGGCGCGCACTCATACGCAGCTCGAGGATGCCCTCGCGACACAGTTCTTCCACCAGATGCGGCCGACGGTGTGCCCGCGGTGCACCTCGACGATCACGCCAGAACAGCATGCCGCCGAGACCGACAGGCATGAATGCTCTCTGTGCTCGAAGGGGTTGCAACTCGAGGAAGTCGATGCAGTCCCGGCCACGGCCGCCGACGGATCCCCGGTCACCGACGACGACATGCCTGTAGACGAAGTTCAAGCGCTTGAGGCCGCGTTCGCAGAGGCGAGACACCGGATCGATGCGCTCAATGCCGAGATCGCCACGAAGAAGGAGGGGTTGGCTTCAGCGGAAGCACAGGGTGTCGATGCGATGCGGGAGGTCACGGTTGCTGAGGAGCGTCGGGCACTCGAGCTCGACCTGGCCCGCGCGGAAGGGGCACTCGGCGCGCTGAGTGGAGCTTCCGGCTCCCTCGTTGGCGACTCGGTCGACACGACGGCCTTCGAGGTCCTCGAAGCGGCGAACACTGTTCTGTCCAAATGGGTTCGTGAGCAGCAGGATCCGTTGCTGGAGGACATCTCGGCCGACATCGAAACACTCGCCGTCGGATTCGGCGCTGACAGCCTCTCGAACATCAAGCTCGGAGGTGGTGGGCGGTTGAGTGTCACGAAAGGCGACGGGCGTACGACGTACTCGTCTCTGACCCCCGGCGAGAAACTCCGGGTGAAGATCGCGACCGCGGTCGCGATCATCAAGCATGGGTACGTCGCAGGCATCGGCCGCCACCCTGGGTTCCTGGTTCTCGACTCCCCCGCCGCGGAGGAGATGCCGGAGGAGGATCTCGCGGTGTTAATCGCGGCGCTGGTCGATGTCGCGGGCAAGGCCGGCATGCAGATCTTCGTGGGCACGCGCACGACACGACCGCTCGTGGATTGCCTGCCGGAAGAGAACCGCAGGCTCGCGATCGGGGACGACTACTTGTGGTGACCCCACGAGACGCGCCGCGTGACAGGGTTGTGGACGTACGGCTGGTAGTCCAGCACCGTGAACGACGATCTTGTGCGCACCGCCACCCCGACTTCGTGGGGCGGCGGCCCGAATGCGAAGGAATAAGCCGGTGAGCGAGACGCCCGCTGACTCGGTGCTCGCAACGCTGTGCGAACTGCTCACGAAGTGGAAGGGAAAGCCACCGGCGGATGCGATCGACCAGCTCGGCGGATGGCAGCGCGTCGTCGATGGGCTACGAGGAGCACCCGAGGATCCAGCCTCCGTGGTGCTGGTGCGGATCGCAGCTCTGTGTGTGCCGGAAGGCGGACCGGAGGCGAACGCGGCACTGCCGGAGATCGCGGACGCGGTTGCAGCGATGCAGAGCCCGGCAGGGTTCGCGGAGTCGCTCGACGCACTGCTGGAAGCGCCCGCTGCACTCGACATCGCGGGCGAGCAGCTTGCCGATGCATTGCTCGAACAGGTCAGGGCCATCACTAAGGCGCCATCGGGGAATCTCCATGAAGTGTCTCGTGCGGCGAGTGCCCTGGAGGCGGTGACTCGGCTACGAGTCGGGGGGTACGGATCGCGTTTCGGGCTCCTGGCAGCGTTGGAGGAGGTCAAGGCTCCGATGCCCAAGCGGCTCGCAGCCGCGATCGCACGATCGGTCGGCACCGCAGTGGATCACTGGCCCGAAGCTGTCGGCCTCGTGCCGGTCGTGGAAGCCGTCGCCGGACTTAAGGCGTCCTCAGGTACTCATGTCGACGGCGCAGACCCGGACCATGTCGCATCGGATGCTTCATGGGTGCTGGCGAACATCGCGTTGGTTCAAGCGCTGCGCTCCGACAGCGCGGAGTCCATGCTGCGCGAACTCGACAGGAGCATCCAGTACCTCACGCTCGGCGGCGAAACCTACGGCCGCGAGGATGCGAGACTTCTCGTTCCGATCGTGGAAGCTGTCGCGGGGCTGCTGCGTGCCGGCGATGCGGCCGGCGCCGCTGCGCTTGACGTGCTGCCGACGGCGCAAGTCGTGCGGGAGCTGGTGGAGCGGCAGACTCGCATCGACATCGGCCTGAGCGGCTTGAACCACTGGTACGCGGACGTGAAACGACAAGCGTCTGCCGCGTGGGTAATGCTGGTCGAGGACCTCGCCACCGCGCGGGAACAGCTTTTGCAGGAAGCGTTCTACGAGCCGGAGAAGGCGATCGACGACCTCATGCACGTCTACCGGGCGTCCCGGTCAGTCGAGATGGTGCGCCGTGCAGAGGACTTCGACGGAGTTCTGACGGTCGTGCAGCCGGTGATCGAGTCCGGGTTCGCGTCGAACACGGCCTTCGTGTCGAACCTTGATGTCTACATCGGCAGAATCGCGGTGCGCATTGAGTGCGCCACAGACGAGGATCGGTCCGACCTCGTCGAACAACAGCGCGCGGCTGAGCAGGTTCTGGCAGAGGCGCGCAGGATCCTTGACCAGGGCGGGCCGCCGGGAAAAGGTGGCGGCGGCACGGCCACTACGTCGCTGCCGCCCCAGCTTGAGGACATCCTCGGATCGGACCCGGAGGCTGCCGCCGCGATCGCAGCCTTCGCGCCCGGGACGCTTGAACGACTGGTCCAAGCCGTCGAAAACACCGGATTCTCTAGACACACCACCCTTCAGGAGAACCAGGTATTGACGATGCTCCAAGTCTCCCTGTCCGCGTCACCGGACTACGTGGGGGAGGTCAAGGACGCCGTCAACGAGGTTCTGCTGCAGATGGTGCGATTCGTCAGCAGCCGGCAGAACGCACAGGAAAACCGCCGGGCCTACCTGTACGACCCGAACGCCGACGAAGCGGCGCTTCACGATGACCTATACGAATACTTGTGGTCAGCGTTCGGGGCGACGGTGGACACCGAGGTACAGCAGATCGGAGGTGGCCGGGCCGATCTGCGGATCAAGTACGCGGGCTTCAGCATCTACCTCGAGCTGAAGGCGGACGACACGAAGAAGCCGTTGTCGGAGAAGGGCGCGTACCTGAGCCAGGCCGCGACCTATCAGGCCACGGATATCCGGATCGGTTTCGTCGTCGCACTGCGGACCCGGGCCTATCCGACAGGAGCGCCACACCCACACCTGACTTCCCTGTTCACACACGCGGTTGTCGACGTTGAGGGTGACGACCAGCCTCGGTATCTGATTCTGGTCGACGTGCCTGGAAATCGGAGCTCTCCGGCGGCAAAGAAGGCCAAGGCCTAATCATCCGCAGGCGTGGCACGCGTCGTCGCCGCTGCGCCGGGAAGCGTCGCCGCTAGTCTGACCGACGCTCCCTGATGGTTCCTTCGCTCAACTCTGTAAATCGGACGTGACCGGGATGAGAGTGTCGGGGTCGTAGGCTTTGTCCGCCGCGGGTAGCCGGGTCGCTGCCTCTGGATGGTCAGCGTCGGCCGAAAGGTAAGCGCGTCCGTCCCACGTATGTCGAATAACCTTGTAGACCTTTCCGTCAGGCGAAATGCGTACCAAATCGCCGCGACGAAACCTCCGCGTCATCGCAGTCGCGTCACCGCGATCGCTAAGGCCTTTCACAAGCACGACCGTGTTGCCACCTGGGTCGGTGGTCCACCACCCGCCCCCGTCGGGTGTTCTTTCAAATGCCGTACGTAGTCGGTCGCCGAGGCGTTTGGTTGCCGACTCTGCATCCCCGCTGAGCTCAATCCGCATCGTGGTGTGCGGGCAGTTTGTCGCCGGATTGACCTCAATGCTCAGCGTACTTGATGCGATGAGATAGTGCGGCTCGTCACCGTTCTGCAGTGTAGGAGAATGGGCGCCGAGGAGCGCCGCATAGAAGTCGCTAGCCAATCCCAGGGCCGGTTCGGGAACGTAGATTGCGATCGCTGTGATTCTCATCGAACTCTCCTGATTTCGGTCGGTCAATCGGGTGAAAGTCGCTCATACTTGCCGACGTGCGGTGGCTTCGTCGGCGGGCAGTCCTGCTGATTACAGCGGAGCGAGCATCTCGTAGGCATGCATCTCGCGACGCCAGCGTAGGAGCCCCGCATTCCGTGCCTCCTCGAGGAAATAGATGAGCGATTCGACGTCCCGGCCGGTCTCAGCTGCCCAATGGCCGAAGGTGGTGGGCGGGTATGCCGGTCCGTCTGGGGTCATGATTGGACCGACTCGGATCGTTGAGCCCATGAGAACGTCAATGAAAGTCTGGACGCTCGTACTGGAGGTAGCCTCGGCCGCTCGCTTAGCAGCCTGAGGGTACTCCCTGTAGGGAATAGCGACGACATCGTCATAGCGTTCTACGTGGTAATGATCGTGGCGGTTTCGCGTCCGCTTCGTTCGACGCCTCGCCTTTGCGGCACGGGTTCGGTGGTTCTTACTCATCGTTTATTTCCTCATCTCTTTCGACGTAGAGCCCTTTATGACGTCGGGAACGATGTCGTGGTGAGCGGCGCGCCGCAGGGCGCGCGGGAGAATCGAGCCGGTGCTCGCCGATCGACGCCCACGCTCAGTTCGGCGAGTTGGCCATAGACGTAGTTACCCACATTCGTCCTGGACGCACAGTGCGTACCCAGAAACGCACGGTGCGTCCGAGATCCAGGTTGCGGACGCACAGTGCGTCTATAATTTGGACATCTCGTAGAGTTTGCTGGCGAAATTGACCAGTGCACGAGAAGGCGGCTTGACCTTGTAACGGTGGCGCCAGCCGACAGAACCATCCCGATGCGCCCGTCTGAAGTGCGGGTGGGCCCGTACAAAGGAGCTTGCACGATGACCCGTCGCGATCCTCGAGCCAACGACGTAGCGCGCCACGAGCTCGGCCGAGTTCTTGGAGATCTCGCGCACGCCGGGGTCGACCAAGCGAGACCGTTTGGGGAGCTTCGCCAGGCCACCGATCGACCAACGATCGGACAGGTCCTCGCGGCCGCCCATGCGCACCGACTCGCGAGTCAGCGTACCGACGAGTTGCTGTGGGATTTGTTGGCGTATGCCCGGTTGGGTGGCGCGACCGTCGCTCAAATTCGCGAAGCGACCGGTCTTTCGGCCACCACAGTGAAGACACGCCTGGGTGTGCGGCCATATGCATCCGCGGCGGGCGTCGACTTCGTGCGGGTCGAGGGGGAGGGCGGAATCGATCGGTGGGACTACCAACCCACGGACTGAGAGCGAGTAGTGCGAACGCCGGGTTGCCGCTCGACAACGAACCCAGTGGATCAGATTCCGCGGCGGTCGCCGTCATGAGATTGATGCCGGGACGTCATCGCTGAACCGCGGTGTGAAATGCGTACCGGGTCCATCCGGTTCAAGGTCTCCCTCATATGCCGGCGATGTCGGGTCGAAGCGCTCCCGGCTGTGAATCGGACCTCGGGTGTCGTCCAGAGGGATTAGTGGCAACTGAGCGATTTCGGCGTACGACCACGAGTGCCAGCAAGCGGCGTCGCCACCCGGCGCCGTGGGCGGGGAGATGGTGCCGTCCTTCGACTGCTTGACGTAGGTGTCGGGAGTTACACCTGTGGTTTGGGTGAAGTCGATGCCGATCCGCGGGACCAGTCGCGGCACCGCCTCGAATTCATGGCGAAACAGTTCCCACGCGTCGAGTGTCGTGCTGTCGGGCGTTTCTTTGACGGGGTCGATTCCCGGTGTGTATCCGTAGGGGGCCTGGAACAACGTCGCAGCACTGGCCTGACCTTCGGTGTCGTCGCTGCTGGTTTGCATGACGATGCCTCGGCCGCGTGCGGATTTGGGGATGTGGTTGGCGGCTTCCATTGCGACGGCTCCACCCGCGTCGCCGCCGGCGAAATTTCTGAAGTCGGTGGCCGACCCCTCTTTGCCGAGCCACAGGCGCAGACGGATGTTGCTCATCCATTTTCGTGGAAAGCTATCGTCGTAGACAGATTGGGCGACGAACATGACATGAACGCGCCTACTCCGACCTTTGCTGAGCAAGCCGTTCATCGCACTCATCACGGACGCGGCGTCGCCTTGCATCTTGCGCTCGGCAAGGTCTAGCCGGAAGGCCCTGAACTCATCGAAAATGAAGACGAGGGCAGGTTCGGCGTACCCCTCGATGCCGTGCGACTTCATGAGTCGAGAACGTCGCGCGCGTTCTTCACGCTCGCGCGCGACGAACGCGACTGCGCGCAGGATTTCCGAGATGGTGCGAGCGAGCATCACGATTCCCGGTCCTTCTCGGTACTCGGCCAGTGGGCTCCAGTCATCTTCGCCTTTTGCGTCAGCGACGACGACGATCGCGCCGCCGGCGAGAAGCATCGTCACCCAGGTCAGAAGGGTGCGGGTTTTCCCGGCGCCCGTGCCGCCCGCGACGAGTACGTGGAGGGCGTCTTGGAGCCGGACCTTGATGTCGTCGCCGTCGATGGTGCGTCCCACAGGGAGGGCGAGTTCGGGATAGCCAGCGATCGCTTCGGCTTCCGAGCGCACCCGAAGCATCGAATCCGGTTCGGGGATGACGCGGTCCGGCCAGCTGGGGACGGTGCATCGAGCCGCCAGCACCACACGAGTGTGAGTTGAGTCGTACCAAACTGCCGCGTTGGGAAGCGCAAGGGCCTGCTGCAGGCGCGGCAGTGCGCGCACGAAATCTGACAGCACTTGGCCTGGCAGTGGTTTGATGATTATCGCCGGACCGTCGTCATGGTCCTCGATAGCAACGACTTTCGGTGCCGACCAACGGGTATAGCGGCTGCCGTCGGGGCGTAAGGTCGACTCGGAGCGCGCCAGTCCCGCTTCATCCCGAAACAAGCGGCGGGCGTAGTCGCGGTCGGTATACAGCTTGCCAATGCGCGGAGCTTCGCGAACCGAGGCCGGGACCCTGCGAGGCTGGGGGCGGCGCGCATACACCAGGAGCACATCCGGTCGTTCGTGTGTGCCCCACACTTCAGCGGATGTGGCCCCGGGAATCTTGCCCTGGAGCGCCGATTGCACTGCGCGCAACTGATCTCCGCTGATCGGACCATCACTCGGTGCTCGCACACCGAGTACCACCTGTAGCTCGTCTACGGAGACGTCGTCGACGACAAGGCGTCGTAACCCCGCCGCCCGCGCTGTCGCCGACCAGACGTCGTTGTGCTGGCCGGCCACCGATTCCTTCGCAAACCTCGCTGGTTTATCGACCACTCGTAGCCATTGCGTGCTGGTTTGCACTTGATGGTCGTAGCGGCGGCCGCGAAGGGGGTGGGCAGCGGCCACCGCCGCGACCAATTCCTTTGCCCTCCCGATCGCCTCGTGATCGCTGCAGTGCTCCTCCTGCGCCGTGACCTGCTTCGCGTCGGGCGCTTTCGGCTCAGGAGTGCCTGGAGCACCGCGTGCGCAGGCGGGCGCCGTTTCCGAGGTGGATGGCTCGGGGAGTTGCGGCTGTGGTGATACGGCCCATTCCGGTTCGTCCCACGCGAAATCACCACTCATTGTCGTCCCATTCCTCATCGGGTTCGGTAGAGCCAGGCGCCGTCGGGTCGTCGTCTTCGCAAGCAGGTCGGTTACTCACCCACAGCCACAGAGCGCCCGTGGAGTGTTCGCGCCCAGCTTGACCGACAGCCCGCAGGAGACGTAGCTCCTGCAGCAGCACAGGTATTCGGCCCTGCAGATCGCTTACTGTCGTGCCTGGCTTCGAGACCTCGAAGTTCAGCTGGGCGTCCCCATTGCCTGTGGAGTCGGGCAGTACCGACGCGAGCCGTATAGCAGGTGTGAACCCCTCGTCGTCTTGGCCGAATCGCCCCCATCCGGTGCGTTCACATACCCATGCAACACGCGTGGCGAGGTCGGTGACGTCTTGTAGACGTCCGTGTGGAACCAGTGTCGCGAGGGCGCTTCCATCGGGCCAAGTACGGTCTGGGATCGGGTCGAGTACATCGTCGACGAAGCCCCACCATCCGCGACGCTCTTGGCCTGGAAACAGCGGGGGTTCAGGCGCGCCAGGCTCGGAGATGTCTGGCATCGTCGGGGTCAGTGTCTGGCCGGCTACCGATACGCCTGCGGTCAGGGGCCTGGAGTTGCCTGCAGCTGCGGCATGATTGCCGCTGTTCGGCATCCACTCGGCCGGTGTCCGCGATGGCGTAAACATCCACACCCACACGAGGCCGACCAGCAATCCCGCGATGACCGTCACTGCCACGATCGAACGTGCGGATCCGCCGTCCGGATCGTTCGACCAGACCACCATCCGAGGAAGAAGTAGCCATGCAAGAAGCCCCAAACCGGCTGTCGTCCCGATCTTTATGCTGTTCACCGCTAAAATCTCTCCAAGTCGTGAAGGATTGGGGTGTAGATCATCTACGACTAAAGATGATCCCGCTGCACTCGCTCGGCGAGTCTTGTAATCCACCAGTCGGCTCGCCATAGATCGCCGTTGTGGACCTTCGCTGCCCATCGCTGGAGCGCCGCCTCTCGGGTCCACCCCAGTTGAGACCAGAGGACTGGCGGTAGCTGTGTGCAATCGTGCGTTGCCCACCAGGGTCGTCCGCTCGGAAGTTCAGCCAGAATTAGTGTTACGCCGAGCTTTTCACCGGTGGACCACGCGAGGAGCCCGGATTTATCGAGCCCGTAAGTGCCGACGAGCCGCACTCGCCGAATCAGGTTTGCGTCGTACCGAGTGCGTGGCGGCTCAGTGCCGTCCGACACGCGAGCTGTTGGTTCGCGGTGTAGCGAGTGGACTCGCGATGACGGTGAGGTGAGGCGTTCGAGAATCCTCCGGTGCCGTGCCGCAGTGTAGGTGTCCATGGAAACTCTCTTTAGCAGTGTTGTTGGATGCTAGGGGTGGTGGTCCTGGCTGGGCTACCCACGAAAGAACGCATTTCGCCATGTGAAACCACCGCGAAGTCCTCGACCGATGTGGCTGTATCATTTTGTGCCAAAGTCTATTTGATGCTCGGTGCTGGAGGGTCGAAACGGGCCCCGGGCCGCGCGGTCAGCCCTAGAGCACATGCGGGGATAGCGTCGTCTTGGAGTGACCAAGAAGCCTCGCATGATGTTGCGGCGCGTGTGTAGCGATCCGCGAGCCATGGCGGCACACCGCCGAACGTCGTGCGCATTGTGACGAGGCGAGGTTGCGGATCGACATGGCGCGGGTAGAGGCCCAGCGAGCACGCGGGGATGATCGATGGGTCCGACCATCCGACGGCGCACAGGTACGGCGATCTAACGTAGACGCTTAGGAGACCAGCCGGCACACTGAACGTGGCGTTCGGATCGACGACCGAGGTCGACGGTGAGGTGGATTGGGACGCAGGTGACGCTGCGTCGGGCAGCTGAGTCGAGCACCCGCAAATGCCACACAAAATCATGAGTGCCGCACCACTGCAGGCCAAGAGGGGGCGACGCATCATGACTCGCCAAATCGCCGGATGTCGTCCCGATGGATCCTGTGTTGTCGTCCGACTTTGGTGACTGTGATGCGCTTCTCGACGGTGCGGCGGCGCACTGTGGCTACTGATATGCCGTATATGCCGGCGACCTCCGAGTAGGAGAAAAACAAACGATCGGGACCGTATCGCGGGGGGACCACTTGATGGGTGTGGTGGTGATGCGGATTTGGTGCCATGGCTAGATCTGACCACATTAAGTCGCGTGTGTCTACCAGCGGATATTTCTCAATTATGTTGCAGTAGTGGGTATTTCGCAAATGCAAGCATGGCTGCATGCGTGCATGCATGCACGCGGATTGCTGGAACGTTCAGCGTTGATGGACTGTATTGATCAGTTGCGTGTAGTCGGTTGATTTGCAGCGAAGAGGGCAATCGGGGGTCCCGGCGTAGTTAAGCTGATAACGCTTTCGGATGAGGATCTACGACTGGGAACGAAGTGAGCATCGCGTGCCGCGAAAGATGCGAAAAGCGGGCCGCACAAGATACGACTACGTCCCGGGTGGGCGAGCACTAGCCAACTCTCGCGGCCGGTCAAATATGCTGTCTTGTAACGGAATTCGTGCTGGTGGGTCAGTGGAGGTCGCTCATTCTTTCGGCTATCGCTTGCTGCCGACCTTCGGCCACGTGCTGGTAGAGCGCAGCCATCTCCATGGTGGCGTGCCCAAGCCGTTCTTGTAGCTCGGCGGTTGTTGCTCCGGCCCAAGCGGCAAAGACTGCGCCTGTGTGGCGCAACGCGTGAACATGCATTTCGGCCTTGGCTGGTGGGAGCACCTTCTTGAATTGCTTGGTGAACGTTGAACGGGGTAGTCGGTCACCACGATGGTTGCTGACCACGAACGTGTTCGGACTGTTGTCGATGACCTTCAGCCGGTTGCGAATCTGTTCGGCGAGAGGGCTGGGAACCCATACATCGCGAACTCCCGCATCTGACTTGACCCCGTCCTTGACCTTCGGCTTGCCGTTGACGAGTGGCGCGGATCTGCGCACGTGGATCACCATGCCCCTGGGTCCATCCTCGATGTCCTTCACCCGAAGCTCGGACAATTCAGCGAACCTAAACGAGCACCACGCCATCAGGGGGAGGCCGAGGGCATAATACTCGGGCAGTTTGGCTGTGCCAGATTCGATTTCGCTGACTGTGAGCAATGTGATAGGCCGCCGCGGGGGCCGCCTTCCGTGGCGTTTGAATCGGGGGTTCTCCGCCGGACTAGTACTACAGCCGTAGATCGGGTTTATTGTTGTTGTGACCTGCGGTTTTGGTGGCATTGTTGGGCGCGTTTCTGGTGACGTCGGCGCCACAGGGTCCAGTCGAGGATGCGGTCGACGGCGT
>NZ_JBDZDJ010000018.1:0-116174 GCF_040049135.1 Gordonia sp. VNK1
AAACCCGCGGCTGCCGCGGGTGTTTTTGTTGTCTTCACAAACCACAAATCATGCCCCGGCAGCCGCTCCCACCAGCGCAAACACGCCGCGCAACCTCACAACCCGCGATCTACGGCTGTAGTACTAGTGGCTATGATCTCACGTTCGACGGCTTCCCTGAGCAGGGACTTGAGTAGATTCCATGCCGCCGCACGGCTCGCTTCATAGGTTGTGCCAAGGCCTTGCCACCATTCGTCGAGGCCGTCGGCAGTGATCGCGGCGACGGCGTGGGTACCAAGTCCTGGAATGATCCGACTATCGAGCAGTCGCTTGTACTCGGATCGGGTTGTTGGCTCCAGGGATCTGCCGGCCAGCGCGACTTCTGCGAATTCGGCAAGAGTAAGTGAAGAACGGGAGGCCTTCCTTTCGCGCTCTTTCGGTGGTGTCCAGCCACCTTGATCGATCAGGCTGCGCTCTGTGTGTAGCCAGGCCTCGGCTGCCATTCGGGTGGCGAAGGTCTTGGGCGCGCGGAACCTCGTGGGCGTGCCGTTGAAGACGTGCATATACGACGCTTCGAATCTCCCGCCAGGAGTACGCGGCTTCTGCACGAAGCCCCACCCTCTGCGGCGTCGCTTACCCGGCATCGTGGGCCCCTGTCGTCTGTCATCCGGTGGGTTGCTATGCGCGTTCCTGCTTGCTCATGCAGATAACTCGCGCGATATAGATGCTATCTCGTGGACGCTTGCGCATGTCGGTGGATGCGGCTACAGTCGCTCCTACCGGGCAATACGTGCTCCATATAGCCTGGTCAAACAACTCAATGGGTTCCTAAGTGCATCCAGGTTCGAGTCCTGGTGGGGGAGCAACGACGTATCCGCAGGTAGGTGCGGGTACCGGCGAACTCTCGATGTGGTCCGTGCGCCCTGCGCGCACCCCGATGCGGTTCACGCGCCTGGTTCTCGTTGGCGCGGTGCTCCCGTGCTCGCGCTGTTTGTTGCAACAAACAGCGCGAGTGTGGGGGCGCCGCGCGGGCGAACAGGACCCGCGCGAGTAATGCGGTCTCCAACGCCTCCCGTTTGGCAGCACCCCAGCCCACCGTGATTTAATTTGCCGGACTGGAAATTTACGATTCGGGATTGGTGGCGGGTGTCGGACGGGGTGGACTGGGGTAGGCGGCGCGCCATTCGCCGACGACGCGTGGCGCAACTGTGTATCGCTGTGGGGTTCAGTGCCGGAACGTATGCATTGATCTACGGTGCGTCCATCCTCTATTCGTTGACGATGCTGTTCAGCTTCGGCGACACCGACGTCGGCGGTGAGTTCGAGGTGACCACTCAAATCGCCCAGCAGACAACCGTATTCACAGTCATCGTGGTATTGGTGTTGCTCGCCGCGCTACGGGTCTGTCGACGTTGGTGGCCCGGGATCGGATCGGGTCCATGGTCGCCTCAGTGCGTGCCCGTCGCGACCGTACTCGGATCGGTCGGGTTCGTCATGGCGTCCGTGGTGTTCGGAGTGATCGTGATCGTGCCGGCGATCGACGGTCTGCACCTCTTCAGTTCCGGCACTGCGATGGACAGCGGACTCGCCGCGTCGCTGTGGTGGGCGGTCGGCGCCGGATTCGGTGAGGAGATCATCGTCCTCGCCGTCCCCGTGGTGATCTTGCGGTTCTATCGGGTGCCGACGGTGGGTGCCATCTGGATTCTCGTCGCGCTCCGCATCGCATATCACCTGTACTACAACGTGATCGGTGTCTGGTGGATGCTGCCGTGGGCGCTCGCCTCGGCGCTGATCTACTGGTGGTGGCCAGATCGTCGGATTCTCGGTGGGTTGATCGTCGCGCACATCGCCTACGACGCGGTGGCGGCGAGCGGAACGACTGCGTTCTTCGTCTTTGCCGGTGTCGCGGTGATCCTGCTGGCGGCGGCAACTCTGGCCGACCCCGGGTGGTTCCGCGTCTCGGCGCTACCGATGCGCAGCACGGACATTCGGCGCGCACTGCTCGGCCCGTCGGGTACCGGATGGACGCCGTCCGGACATCGTCGAGCTCGCAACGACTGAATCAACCCCGGAGCAGACCTCTTGGGCTGATTCGCAGCGTGGAGGATTTCGGCCCGGGTCGAGCAGCAACCGATCCGATGACACCGTGAGGCCACCGCGATCAGCAGCTGGCGCAAGCGCTTACGGTTGCGACCGCCAGGGAGATCGTGCCCGCGGCGTGCACTATCCGCGGCCACAAGGGTGGGTCGGACAACGCGAAATCTTGTGGCGCAGAGCCACTGTGAAGGGTTTCGACCATGCTGTCGGTGTCCCACAGTGCGAGAGCAGGTCCGTTCGAGTGTGCCGCGTTGTAGTAGACACCATGAACAGTGCGGTTCGGCGCGGGCTGATCCTCATGGATGGCTCGAGCCCACTGCTGGGTGAGGTCGCGAGCGTACGCACCGGTCGCGAGCGAGGGTAGCGCGCCGATACGCATGGCGGCGCCCTGTCCTCGCAGATCGAGCAGGTCGATCGGTGAGCGTGGGCCAACGATCGCCACGCGGTAGTTGGGGCAGATCTCCGCGATACTCAAGTCCCCGAATACTTCTCCGAGTGCAGTTGCGAGGTTGGTGGCGACGTAGAGCACAGACCGTCCACGCGGACATATCCCCGGCGGATCTGCCGGAGTGTGGTGATCGAACCGGTGTAGCGGCCCGAACCGGCGGTGAGTGACGCCGTCGGGAGTATGTCGTGACCGATGGTAGATACGGCACCACGTCCACGCCCCGCCCGTCCCACGGGGCTGCCACGTCCAGGACAAACCCGCGGCCGGGAGGGGGCGTTGTGGCGTGGCGAGGTCGACTACCACGCCGCGGCGGTGGTGGCTCTCGCCGCAGCAAGGACCTTGGCGATCTGGTCGGTGGCGAGAGCGTCGGCGGGTGTGGCCCCGTCGAGGTCGGCGTTCGGGCGTGTCATCCAGTGGCTCAATGTGACGACACCACCGGGGAACACCTCACGCAACCGGGCCAGCCCGTCGAGATGTCCGCGCGCAGTGTCTGCCCGGAACTGCCACGCCGGCAACCGCCACTGCCGACCATCTTTCAGCCCGATCAAATCGTGCCCGCGGAGACGATCGAGCACAGCTTGAGTCGAGATGCCGAGGAGCTCCGCGGCCTCACTCGTTCCAATCGCGGCGACGAGCGTCGCGTGACGCGCCGCGTACTGACGAGACAAGTTCGCGAGCAGGTCCTCGTCCCGTTCGGCGGGTGTCGGCGCCGGCCCCCACAGGTCGCTGTCGATATCCGGCGCGCCGCCTCGCAGTCCGCGAACAAAGGTTTCCTTTGTCTGCGGGGATGCGGCACGGAGAGCGGTGGCCAACGCCTCGTCGAACCCGGCCGAGGACGACTCGTCGCTGCTGTCGAATGCTGTCCCGCCGTTGCGTCGACCCGCGGGCGAGGTGATGGGCACCTTCTTGTCGGGTGCCCGTACAGCGTGCCTGCGGCCCGCCACTTTCACCGTGCGACCAGGTCGCTGCGGCCTACGCGTCTTCGGCACTGCCATACCTTCCATGATAGCGATCCCAAGCAAAACAAGTTGCCCAAGATAACAAGGCGGTGGACGGGATAAGACAAATGGGTCACCCGCCGACCTTCACGTCCTGGCCGGGGCTCTCTTGCGGGAACTCCGCATAAGACCCGTGCTTCCTCCGATCAACAGACCCCGGGACCAAATCGGGACGCCCCGATGTTCTTCTCTGTGACGCCGCAGCCAGCGGCGCACCGGAGAGGAGAGAAGTGTCCGACTACCGCAGCACACCCGAGGCCGTGAGCCGTCTCACCGCCGACCAGTATCGCGTCACGCAGCGTGACGGCACCGAGCCCGCGTTCCGTAACGCCTACTGGGACAACCACGAGCCCGGCATCTACGTCGACGTCGTGTCCGGCGAGCCGTTGTTCGCCTCGACCGAGAAGTACGACAGTGGCACCGGCTGGCCGAGTTTCACCCGCCCCATCAGCGACGACGCGGTGACCACCCGCACCGACCGCAAGCTGTTCATGTCCCGCACCGAGGTGCGTTCGGCCCACGCCGACAGCCACCTCGGTCACGTCTTCACCGATGGCCCGCGCGCCGACGGCGGCCTGCGCTACTGCATGAACTCGGCGGCGCTGCGCTTCATCCCCGTCGCCGAACTCGAGGAGCAGGGGTATGGGCAGTACCGGCGACTGTTCGACGACCCGACGAGCACTCACACGACAACCGACACCACCGAGGAGAATCCATCATGACCAGTGGCCCCAATGACACCGGACGCATCACGACGACGCCAGGAACCGAGACCGCCGTCCTCGCCGGCGGATGCTTCTGGGGCGTCGAGGACCTCATCCGTCGCCAACCCGGGGTTGTGGCCACCCGCGTCGGCTACACCGGTGGCAGCAATGATCATCCGACCTACCGCAATCACCCCGGACATGCGGAAGCCGTCGAGATCGTCTTCGATCCGACACGCACGACCTACCGCGACATCTTGGCGTTCTTCTTCCAGATCCACGATCCGTCGACGAAGAACCGTCAGGGTAATGACGTGGGCAGCAGCTACCGGTCGGCCATCTTCCCGGTGACACCCGAGCAGGAGCACATCGCACGGGAGACGATCGCCGACGTCGACGCGTCCGGACTATGGCCGGGCAAGGCGGTCACGACGATCGAGCCGGCGGCCCCGTTCTGGGAGGCCGAGCCCGAGCATCAGGACTACCTGGTGCGCTACCCCAACGGGTACACCTGCCACTTCCCGCGGCCGGGGTGGGTGCTGCCGAAGCGAAATGAGGTGCGCAGCAACAGCTGACGCCTTCCTTCCGCGGCCAAAGATGGGTCGTGTCGGCGAATAGTGGTGCTGTAGAACCCAATTCCTCCAACACGACCCATCGACGCCGGCCGCAACGTCGAAGCTCGCCATGTCCGATCCCATGATGTGACACGCCGAGGTTGCACAGCCACCCATCCGCGGGCAGAGTGAAAGGCAACGTCCACAAGTGCTTCGGCGCGGAAGGGATCGCTGTCGCAATGACCTCGGAGCACCGAACGTGCAGGTCATCAGTCGATTCCGCCCACTTCCTCGCTGCCGGGATGAGTCGTCGCCGCTTCTTTTCCGTGGCTGCGGCCGCGGGTGTCGGCGTGGCCGGCGCGACGGTACTTGGCGCCTGTGCGCCGTCCGGGTCTGGTGTGGCGAGCTCGGACAACACGATTCGGGCGGCGATCGCCGGGGAGCCGGATCAACTCGATCCGCACAAGACCAGCTCGTACTTCTCATTCGAGGTGCTGGAGAACGTCTTCGACACTCTCGTCGAACCCGACGAGAAACTCGAGATGCAACCGGCGCTGGCGCAGTCCTGGCAGGTCAGCCCGGACGCCACCATCTGGACATTCACTCTTCGGCCGAATGTCCGTTTCCACAACGGTGATTCGCTGACCGCCCAGGACGTGGTGTATTCCTATCGCCGCATCATCGATCAAGATCTGTCCAGCGCATGGCGATTGGAGAACATCGCCACCATCGCCGCACCCGATGACCAGCACGTGGTCATCACGACCACGGCACCGAGCTCGAATCTCTTGTCCACCATCGGCAGCTTCAAGGGAGTGGCAATCGTCAACCGCCGCAACGTCGAATCCGGACAAATCGCCACCCACCCGATCGGCACCGGCCCGTTCTCCTACGACTCGGGCTCACCGGGGACCTCGATCGTCCTCAAGGCCAACCCCGGCTACTGGGGTGGTGCGCCGAGGGTCGACGGCGTCGCCTACAGTTTCATCTCCCAGCAGACCACGGCCGTCTCGGCGCTGCGCTCCGGTGAGATCGACTGGACCGATTCCATTCCCGCTCAACAACTCCGGATTCTGGAGAGTACCGACGGCGTCGTCGTCGGCAGTGTGGTCGCCAACGACTACTGGTATGTGGCAATGAACTTCGCCAAGAAGCCCTTCGATGACACGCGGGTTCGTCAGGCCGTCGCGTACGCCATCGACCGCAAGTCCATCGCCCAGGTCGTCGGTTACGGCACGGCCACCCCCAACCAGCTGGCCATACCGAAGACCAGTCCGTGGTTCGCCGAATATGGCCGCTACACCGACGGATTGGATCGGGACGGCGCCACCGACAAGGCGCGCGACCTGCTGAAGCAGGCCGGGGTGGGCTCCCTGCCGATGGGATTGATGGTGACCACCGAATACCCGGAAACGGTGACCGCCGCGCAGGTGATCGCCTCCAACCTGTCCGACGTCGGCATCGACGTCACCATCGAGCAACTCGACTTCGGTGTGTGGCTCGACCGCCAATCGCAGGGTGCCTTCGACGCACTCCTGCTCGGCTGGCTCGGCAATCTCGATCCGGACGATTACTACTACGCCCAACATCATTCGCAGGGAACGTCGAACTCACAGAAGTACGCCAACCCCGACGTCGACCGCCTCCTCGACGCCGGCCGCGTCGAACTCGACATGGCCCGGCGCAAACAGATCTACACCGACGCCGCCGCCCACATCGCCGACGACGTCAGCTACCTCTACCTGTACAACCCGTCGGCCAATCAGGCCTACACCAGCGCCCTGCTCGACTACACCGTCCGATCCGACAAGGCGATCCGCTTCCGTGGCGCACACCTGGATCGGAGTCAGAGCGTATGAACGGATTCGGTTGGCCGCTGGTGCGTTTCATCCTGCTGCGGTTGCTCTACACCGCCATCGTCCTGCTGGGCGTGATCGTGGTGGTGTTCCTGCTGATCCAGGTGGTGCCCGGTGATCCCGTCCGCATCGCCCTGGGTACCCGGTACACGCCTGAGGCCTACGATTCTCTACGTCAGGCGTCCGGACTCGACCAGCCGCCCCTGACCCAGCTCGTCCACTACATCGGCAACGTCTTCACCGGCGACCTCGGCGTCAGCTTCCGCGACGGCGAATCGGTCACCGACCTGCTGCTCTCCCGACTGCCGGCGACCATCGCACTCGCCCTGGCCGCGATCGTGGTCGCCCTGGTGATCGCCATCCCGCTGGGCACCTGGGCGGCGCTGCGTGAAGGCCGGTTGGCCGACAACAGTATTCGCGTGGTGTCCCAGTTCGGGATCTCGGTGCCCGACTTCTGGATGGGCATCCTGCTGATCGCGGTGTTCTCCACCGCGTTGGGCTGGCTGCCGTCGGCGGGATACCGGCCACTCTCGGCCGGGTTCGTGCCGTGGATCGAACACCTGGTGCTCCCGGCGATCACCGTCGGCATGGTCACCGGCGCGATCATGACCCGCTACGTACGCACCGCCATTCTCGACGCCGCGAACTCGCCGTTCGTCATGACCGCCGAATCGAAGGGGCTCAGCCGCAGGCGAATCCTTGTCTCCCACATCGGACGCAACGCGCTGGTCCCGGTGCTCACCATCTCCGGCATCCAGCTCGCCACGCTGCTCGGTGGTGTGATCGTGGTCGAGGTGGTCTTCGCCTGGCCCGGACTCGGGCGCCTGGTCTACGACTCGGTCGCCGCCCGCGACTACCCGGTCCTGCAGGGCGCTATCCTGCTCATCGCCGCCATCTTCCTGATCATCAACCTCATCGTCGACATCCTCTACGCCGTCATCGATCCCAGGATTCGGCTGTCATGACCACGACCAACCCGCCCACCCCCGACGAGCCCGCCACCGACGAGCCCACCGCCGCAGCGCCGGAGCCGACCGACTCCGCCTGGCGGCTGTTCCTGCGCAACCCGGCCTCGGTCGCCGGGCTCGTCGTGATCCTCGTCGTGATCATCTGCGCGCTCTTCGGGCAGTGGATCGCGCCTTACGGCGCCAACGACATCGACGTTCCCGACGCGCTCGCGGCACCGAGTTGGTCGCATCTGTTCGGCACCGACGACCTCGGCCGCGACGTGTTCTCACGCGTCGTCCTCGCCGCGTCGGTGAGCCTGCGGGTGGCCGTCGTGGCGGTGGCGATCTCCCTGATCGTCGGCGTGATCCTCGGGATGTTCTCCGGCTTCGCCGGTGGTGTGGTCGACACGGTCCTGATGCGCATCGTCGATGTCGTCTTCTCCTTCCCGGTCATGTTGCTGGCCTTGGCGATCGTGGCGATCCTGGGTCCCGGCGTCACCTCGGCGATGATCGCGATCGGCATCGTCTACATCCCGATCTTCGCCCGCGTCGCCCGCGCCGACACGCTGCGGGTGCGCCAGACACAGTTCGTGCAGGCCGCCACCACCATGGGTGTCGGAACGCCACGCATCCTGTTCGGTCATGTGCTGCCCAACATCTCGGGTCCGGTGGTCGTGCAGACCTCCATCTCGCTGGCATTCGCCATCCTCAGCGAGGCGGCACTGTCGTTCCTCGGCCTCGGAGTGCAACCACCCGAACCGTCGTGGGGCCGGATGCTCTACGACGCGCAGGGATTCATCACCAGCGCCTGGTGGATGGGAGTGTTCCCCGGCCTGGCCATCCTGTTCACCGTCTTCGCGTTCAACCTCATCGGCGACGGTGTCCGCGACGTCCTCGACCCACGCCAACGCACCCTGCTCCGCAACCGCGGAAAGCGGCGCCACCCCACGGTGACCCGCGCGACCGTCACCCCGGTCGCCGACTCCGACACCGACGACTCCGCCGAGACGGTCCTGACCGTCACCGACCTCGTAGTCGGCGTGGGGCCACGGGAGATCGTGCACGGCAACAGCTTCAGTGTCGCCAAGGGGGAGACCCTCGGCATCGTCGGCGAGAGTGGATCGGGTAAGTCCCTGTCGGTGCTGGCGGCCACCGGACTCTTCGACGCGCCGAGCGCCCATATCTCGGGTTCGGCGCGCATCGGCGACACCGAGGTCATCGGCGCCTCCGATGCGACGCTGCGCGCGGTGCACGGATCCCGTGTCGGATTCGTCTTCCAGGACCCGTCGTCGAGTCTCAATCCGCTGCTCACCGTCGAATCGCAACTGACCGAGGGGCCGCGTCGGCACCTGAAGCTCACCAAATCGCAAGCGCGAGAACGGGCGCTGCAACTGCTGCGCGATGTGAACCTGCCCGATCCGGAGAGCAAACTGCACGCCTACCCGCACCAGCTGTCCGGTGGGCAGCGCCAGCGGGTGATGATCGCCATTGCACTCGCCTGCGACCCGGAGATCCTCATCGCCGACGAGGCGACCACCGCACTCGACGTGACCACCCAGGCCCAGATCATCGACCTGGTCGCCGAACTCCAGCGGGAACGCGGGATGGCGGTGGTGTGGATCAGCCACGATCTCGGCGTCATCGGACGCATCGCCGACAGTGTCCTCGTCATGCGTTCGGGTTCCGTCGTCGAAACCGGCACGGTCGACGAGGTTTTCGCCAACCCGCGTGCTGAGTACACGCGAACCCTGCTCGAATCCCGGCCGTTGCTGAGCAAGGTCGGTGACCGCGCCGAACCCGAATCCGACACCGACGACACGTCGCCCGCACTGGTCAGTATGCGCGGCCTCGGGGTCGATTTCACCATGCGACGCACCACGGGTCGCGACACCCTGCATGCGGTACGCGACGTGGATCTCGATGTGGCACAAGGCACCACCCTGGGGATCGTCGGCGAATCCGGGTCGGGGAAGTCGACCATCGCCGGCGTGTTCACCGGGCTGATCACCTCCGGCGGCGGGACCACGGTGCACGGGAGCATCGACGTGCGGGTCGACGGCCGAACCATCGACGCGGTCGGCGTGCGCGGTCACGATGCCGCGGTCCTGCGTCGACGGGTGTCGATGGTCTTCCAGGACCCGGGCGCCTCACTCGATCCACGCATGACCGTGGCCGCCTCGATCGCCGAACCGCTGCGCACCCACGGCCTGGTCTCCGGCAAGGGCGCGCTGCGCGAGCGTGCGGAGGAACTGCTCGGCGACGTCAGCCTCGACGGCTCGTATCTGGGTCGCTACCCGCACGAGATGTCCGGCGGGCAACGTCAACGAGTCTGTCTGGCACGGGCTCTCGCCTCCGACCCGGAGGTCCTCATCCTCGACGAGTCGACCGCGTCGCTGGACGTGTCGGTACAGTCCGAGGTCCTCGAGCTGCTCGCGCGTCTGCAGGCCGAGAAAGGCCTGACCTACCTGTTCATCGCGCATGATCTTGCCGTCGTCGAGCAGATCAGTGACACCGTGGCGGTCATGCAGAACGGCAGGGTCGTCGAAAGCGGTCCGGCCACAAGGATTCTGCACGACCCGGAGACCGACTACACCCGCAGGCTGCTCGCCGCGATCCCGCCGGAGACGCCGCAGCGGGCCTGAGGTGGCCGAGTCCAGGGCACTGACAGCCGCCTCACAGTTCCCGAACCTATCGTGGTGACATGGCGTCGACACTGCAGTCCGAACCCGTCCGCTCGATCCTCGACGAACTCTACGAACGCGCCCGCCAAGGAGGGCGTCCGCCGGGGCCGCGCCCGGGCGGCGCGCCACCGATGGATGCGCTCAGTCCTCAGGAGCACGCCGATGCCATGGCGGATCGCTACATGGCGATCGGCCGCGACACCGGTGTGCTGGCCTACTCGCTGATCCGCGCGGCGCGCCCATCGGTGGTCGTCGAATTCGGGATGTCCTACGGTGTGTCGGCTCTCTTCATCGCGTCCGCGTTGCGGGACAACGGGTCCGGTCATCTCTACACCACCGAACTCAGCGGCAAGAAGGTGGCCGCCGCGAGCGCGACCTTCGCCGACGCGGGTCTCGACGACCTCATCACCGTCCTCGAGGGCGACGCGCGTGAGACGCTGACGACGGTGACCGACGAGATCGGTTTCGTGCTCCTCGACGGGTGGAAGGATCTCTACACCGAGATCCTGGCCTTGCTCGAACCGCGGCTGCGTCCGGGTGCGCTCATCCTCGCCGACAACACCGATAGTCCCGGCGCCGCACCGTATCTCGACGTTGTGCGGGCCGGCGGCGACTACACCGGCGTCCCGCTGCCGGGCAAGCACGGTGATTCGGTCGAATTGAGCTGCCGCCTCTGATCGAGGGCCCGCTCAGGACAGCGTGGCGACCAGCACCCCGACGATCAGCACGATGAACACCAGGAAGATGACCGCGCCGCCGATGATGGCGGCGCGGGTCGTCGCCGGATCGGTGGGTTGGCGCGGCGGTTGGTAGCCGGTCGGTGTGGGGTTCACCGGGCCGGGACTCATCGTGCCCGGCGTCACCGGCGGAATGTGGACGATCGGCGGCAACACACCCGCCGGGGCGGCCTGCGGCATGGGTGGCGGGGGCGGGACGGCCACCGGCGGTGGCACCGACACGCGGCCCTCGAGCGCCTCGCGAGCCGCCTGCGCCATCTGCCCGGCGGTGACGAAACGATCGGCCGGATTCTTGGCCATCCCGCGGGCGATGACGTAGTCGAAGGGGCTGCCCAGCATGGGCGGCGGCTGATTGAGGTGGGCCGCGACGAGTACCTGGAGATCTCCCGCCCCGAACGGCGCCGCGGCCGTGAGGCATTCGACGAGCACACAGGTCAACGCGTAGATGTCGGTGGCCGGGGTGGCGATGTTGCCGGCGCCGAAGCGTTCGGGAGCCATGTAGGCGAACGATCCGACCGCGGCGCCGGTTTCGGTCAAACGCGGATCGGTGGTGGTCTGGGCGAGGCCGAAGTCGACGAGGTAGGCGAAGTCGCCGCTGTCGATGAGGACGTTGTCCGGTTTGACGTCCCGGTGGACCAGCCCGGCGGCGTGCGCGGCGTCGAGTGCCTGGGCGACCTGTTCGATGATGGACACCGCACGCTCGGGTGCCAGCGGCCCGCCGGCGAGCAGATGCCGCAGATCGGTGCCGCCGGAGACGATCCGCATGTCCAGGAACAGCAGCCCGTTGATCTCGCCCCAATCGTGGATGGGGATGACGTGCGGATCGTTGAGTTGGGCGGCCATCCGGGACTCGCGCAGGAACCGTTCGCGGAACATCGCGTCGCCCGCGTATTGCTGGGCCAGCAGTTTCAGGGCGACGGTGCGTCCGCGGCGTTCGTCGCGGGCCTCGTAGACCTCGCCCATCGCGCCACGCCCCAGGAGCCGTTGCAAGGTGTAATCACCCAGAACGGAACCGCTGCGGTCGGCGGGGCTTCCCATGGCGTGCGTCATCCTCCTGCCCACCGGGCCTCGGGCGGGTCCGCGGCAACGGATCGCTTTCCGCGGTACGCTACCCGCTCCACGTCGAGGTCGTGGACATCGACGCGCGGGTGTGGATGGCCGGCGGCCCGGCTCCGAGCTCGTATGACCTCGGCCTCTTGTCCCAATTGTCCTGCGCGACAGGCACTGAGGTGTTCAGCGACCGTGCTCGCGGGTGCCGTGACGGCGATGCCGCGGCGGTGATGCGTGTCGATCAGACAGACGGCCCGGCCATCGTCATGATGGCCGGGCCGTCCGTCTGCCGGTGCGGTGTCGAGATGGCTCAGGGGAGCCGGTGTCTCACGTCAGTGTGCGACGACCATCTCGTCCCCCTGGGTGGCGGGCAGCTTGCCGCTGCGGATCACCACCGCGGAGATGACGCCGCCGGCCGCGAAGACCGCGGCGGCGACCCAGAACGCCACCGTGTAGGAGTGCACCGCGGCCATCAGTGACAGCTGCTGCAGGTTCGCCGTGTGTGCGGCGTGATCGGTGACGTAGCCCGCCGCCGCGCTGGAGGCGATGGTGGACAGCAATGCGGTGCCGACCGACCCGCCGACCTGCTGCATCGTGTTGACCGTCGCCGAGGCCACGCCCGCGTCCTGGGGTTGCACACCGGAGATGGCGCCCTGCATGGCCGGTGCCATCGACGCACCGAGTCCCAGGCCCATCACGATCAGTGCGGGCAGGATGTCGGTGGTGTACGAACTCGAGTCGCTCAGCCGGGTCAGATACACCATGCCACCTGCGGCGATGAGCATGCCCGCGGTCATCAGCCAGCGCGGCCCGAACCGCGGCAGCAGGACCGCGGTCGAGGTGGTGGCGGTGAGGATGAGGGCGGCGATCATCGGCAAGAACGCCAGTCCGGTCCGGATCGGGCTGAACGCGAGGTTCTGCTGCAGGTAGTAGGTCAGGAACAGGAAGATCCCGAACATTCCGATACCGACGATGAAGACCGCGAGGTACGAGCCGGCACGGGTGCGGTCGGTGATGACCCGCAGCGGCAGCAGGGCATGCTCGGTGCGCGATTGCAGCCAGACGAAGACGCCGAGGAGTACCGCACCGGCCACCAGCCAGGTGAGGGTGGCCCAGTCGGACCAGCCGTGGGTCTCGGCGTGGGAGAAACCGTAGACGATGGAGAACAGTGCCACCGAGACGGTCAGGACGCCGGGGATGTCCAGCTTGGGGCGGTGTTCGGCCTTGTGCGGGGCCAGGAACAGGATGGCGCCGACCAGGGCGATGGCCGCGATCACCAGGTTCACATACAGGCACCAGCGCCAATCGGCCCACTCGGTGAGCATGCCGCCGAGCAGCAGGCCCAGCGCGCCGCCACCACCGGCGATGGCGCCGAAGATGCCGAAGGCCTTGCCGCGTTCATCGGGGTCGACGAACGTCGTGGTCAGCAGCGACAGTGCGGCCGGGGCGAGCAGTGCGCCGAAGACGCCCTGACCGGCGCGTGCGGCGACCAGCATGGTGAAGTTCACCGCGGCGCCACCGACCGCCGACATCACCGCGAAGCCGATGAGCCCGATGATGAAGGTGTTCTTGCGGCCCCACAGGTCCGACAGGCGGCCGCCGAGGAGCAGGAGGCTGCCGAAGGCGAGGGCGTAGGCGGTCACGATCCACTGACGGTCGGCGTTGTCGAATCCGAGCGACGACTGTGCGTGGGGGAGTGCGATGTTGACGATGGTGGCGTCGAGCACGACCATCAGCTGGGCCAGGGCGAGGACACCCAGCACCACCCACCGGAGCCGGTGATGCCGGGCCTCCGGGGTTTCGGGAAGAGACGAGGTCTCCTCGTTCTTCGAATAGACGGTTGTCATTCCGGCCTCCTGAAGCTAGGTGGAGGAGCTTCCTCCGGTTACCCAAGGGCCAACGGCACCCAACCGGAGAAGATTCCTCCGTTTGCTAAACTGTGACCATGACCACCCAGGCCGGGGAATCGCGGCCGTTGCGCGCCGACGCCGAACGCAACCGCTTACGCATCATCGCCGCAGCTCGAGAGCTCTTCGCCCAGCGCGGGCTCGACGTCTCCCTCGACGAGGTCGCCGAGGCCGCCGACGTGGGCGTGGGCACCGTCTACCGACGATTCGCCAATCGCGACGAACTCATCGCCGGCGTCCTCATCGAGCACCTGAACACCGTGAACGCCAAGACGGCCGCGGCACTGGAGAACGACGATCCCTGGGCGGCTGTGGTCGACCTCGTCACCTGGCTCGCCCAGTCGATGGCCGAGGACCGTGGGCTGGCGGCGATCATCATGCGGGTCGATCACTCCCACCCCGACATCACCGCGGTCAAGTCGCAGATGTCGGAACGGGTGGAGCAGATGTTCGCCCGGGCCCGGGACGCCGGAGTGGTCCGGCCGGATCTGGCGTCCACCGACTTCTACGCCATCTTCACCATGCTGTCGGCGGTGGCCGACGCCACCCAGGAGACCGCTCCGGGTGTCTGGCGCCGCTACCTCGGGTTGATCCTCGACGCCATCAAGGCCGACCCGCAGCGCAGCCCCCTCGACGTCCCACCGATGACCTTCGAGCAGGTGATGGACATGCAGCGGGCCAAACACGACGCGAAGCGCCGGGCGTCGGAACAGGGCGGCTGACTCGCCGTCAGGTGGCTCAGGTCCCCATGGTCGAGATCGACAGGATCTCCGGCACGGTCCGGGGCGTTCCCCAGTACCCGCCCGCACGTGCCGGCGTGAACCCGCCGGTCGAGATCGCGTCGACGACGGCCATGCCGTCGGGGTCGACGGTCCCGACGTGGGTGTAGATCGGGGCGCTGATGACCGGCCGGATCGCAACGAAGAAGGTGGCCGAGCCCTTCGGGTTCGACTGCCCGGTCAGCTGCGGATCCGCGACGGAGACCGACACACTCCCGCGCGGGTAACTCACCTGCGCTCGCCCGAAACCATCTGTGCTCCCGGCCGACGGGAGGTCGGTCGGGACCTCGTCGGGAGATGTCCATCCCGGACCGGCGCTCACCTGATGGATGTCGTCGGGCGTTTCCGTGGCGCCCGCCGGTTCGCCGCACACCAGAATGTAATCGCTCAGCCGACGACAGACCATGTCGTCGTAATACCGGGCGCGGGCAAGCGCGGCGATCGCCCCGGCATTGCAGGGCGCCGAGGAGTGGTCGAGGTCGATGCCGATCGTCCCCCTGCTGGTGTGCATGTCGAGGCGGGTGACACCGCTCGCCGGCTGCGTCGCCGACGGAGTCGGTGTCCGCGTGCCGTCGTGGGCTGCGGCGGGGTAGGAACAGGCGACCGAACCGGCCGCCGCCGTGGTGGTGGACAACCCTGCGCCCGCAACGGGATTCGACGGACCACGAACCGCGATGGCAACCATCACGGCGGTGATCGTCACGATCACGAGCGCGGCGAGGATGCCGCCGGCGATCAGGGCTCGCCGCGGCCCTCGGCGCTCGCCGGTAGGGATCGGCGTCGGTGGCGGCGGAAACAGCGGCGGCGGTGGAGGACTCATCGGCGGCGCGGTGGCGACACGGGTGCGCGCGGTCGCCGTGGGTGTGGGTGCGGGTGCCATGGGCGGGGGTGCGGGCAGCGGTGTCGTCGGTGCGGCAACCGGGACCGGTGCGGCACCCGGGCCGGATGCGGACGCGGCATCGCCGGCCGCGTGGGCGAGCTGTCCGGCGGTGGCGAAGCGGTGCTGCGGTGACTTGTTCAGCGCCGTCGCGATGACCGGGTCGAAGGCGTTGTGCAGCAACGGTGGTGGTGCCGAGATGTGCGCGCCGATCAGGCGGTGGATATCGCCGGTTCCGAAAGGTGGCTGCCCGGAGAGGCATTCGTACAGGACACAACCGAGTGCGTAGATGTCGACCGACGGGCTGATCGCATCGGTCGGCCCGAACCGTTCGGGTGCCATATACGAGAACGAACCGATGGCCGCACCGGTCTGGGTGATCCGGGTGTCGGTGATCCCCTGGGCGAGGCCGAAATCGGCGAGATAGACGAAGTCGTTGGCGGCGATGAGGATGTTGTCGGGTTTGACGTCGCGGTGGACGAGGCCCTCGGCGTGGGCGACGTCGAGCGCCGAGGCGACCTGGCCGATGATGCGGACCGCCCGGTCGGCGGGAATCGGTCCCGCCGCAAGGATGTCGGACAGGTTGTGGCCGCGAACCACCCGCATGTCGAGGAATAGTTGGCCTGCCACCTCGCCCCAATCGTGGATCGGGACGACATGTGGATTGTTGATCCGCGCCGCGATCCGGGACTCGCGCAGGAATCGTTCCCGGAACTGTGGGTCGTGCGCGAGGCCGGACGTCAGGAGTTTGAGTGCCACCTCGCGGCCGCGTCGGGTGTCGCGGGCCAGATAGACCTCGCCCATGCCGCCGCGACCCAGAAGACGTTCGAGGACGTAATCGCCCAGCACGTCGCCGGAACGGTCGGTGGGGCCGGTCACGGTGATGATTCCCCTGCACGTCGATGGCTCACGGACTCGAGGATGGGCGACTCGAGGGACGTCAGACTATCAAGCCCTCACTCTTGAGCCAGTCATAGGCGACGGTCGACGGATCTTCTCCGTCGATGTCGACGCGTCCGTTGAGTTCCTGCATCACCTCATCGGTGAGCCGCTCGGATATGGTGCCCAATAGCCCCGTCAGTTGCGGCCATTCCTTCAGGATCTCGGCGCGCACCACGGCGGTCCCGCTGTAGGGCAGGAAGAACTTCTTGTCGTCGACGAGGACGGTGAGGTCCAGATTCTTGATACGACCGTCGGTGGTGTACACCTCGCCGAAGTTGCACGGTGAACTCTTGGCCGTGGAGGTGTAGATGACGCCGGCGTCCATGCGGGTGACATTGTCCAGCGGGACGCCGTTGGGGTCACCGAGCGGCATGCCGTAGGTCTGCAACATCGGTTTGAAACCATCGGGGCGAGAGTAGAACTCGTCGTCGACACAGAAGGTGCGTTCGGCGACAGGCAGTTTCGCCACGTCGGAGAGCGAGGTCACACCCAACTGCTTGGCCTTGGCAGAGGCCGCGGCAAAGGCATAGGTGTCGTTGAAGTTGGCGGGTGGCAACCACACCAGGTTGTGCTCGGCGAGTTCGATGTCATGGACCTTCTGCCACAACACTTGCGGATCGGCGATGGTCTCGGTTTCGCCGTGATAGTTCACCCACGCGGTGCCGGTGTACTCCCACAGGATGTCGGCGTCGCCGTTGAGTTGAGCTTGCCGGGATGACGCCGATCCGGGTGCGCCGGTGAGATCGGTGACGTCCGCGCCCGCCGCCGCCAGATAGGTCGCAGTGATCTTGCCCAGGAGCACGCCCTCGGTGAAACTCTTCGATGTCACCGTGAGTTCGGCGCCCTTCAGCGGGGTCTGCCCATCGGGGAGCGAGGCCTGCTCGAACGTTCCCGAACTGCTCACCAGGCCACAGCCGGCAAGGACGAGCAGACCGGCCAGCAGCACACCCATCGTGCGCGAGGCCCGCAGGAGTCGCGGTGCGTAAGCGGTTGTCATGAGATGCCCCGCGGTGTGGCCACGAGTTCGACGATGCGGCCGAGCCAATCGATGACCATCGCCAACAGCGCCACCAGGATTGCCCCGGAGATCAGGAGTTTCGGCAGGAACAGTGTGACCCCCGTGGTGATCAACGTGCCCAGGCTCGTCGCCCCGATGAACGTGCTCAGGGTTGCGGTACCGACCAGGATGACCAGCGCGATCCGTACCCCGTTGAGGATCACCGGAACAGCGAGCGGTAACTCGACCTGGACGAGGGTACGCACCGCCGAGTATCCGATGCCGCGGGAGGCCTCGATGGTGCGTTGGTCGACCTGCCGCAATCCGACGATGGTGTTCTGCAGGATTGGTAGCACGGCGTACACGACGAGTCCGACGACGGCGGTCTTGAATCCGGTGCCGAGCCAGAAGGTGAACAAGACCAGCAGGCCGACGGCCGGCGCGGCCTGACCGATGTTGGCGACGTTCACCGCAATCGGACTGAACCAGCGCATCGATGGCCGGGTGAGGATGATGCCGAGTGGAATCGCGATGACGATGACGATCACGGTGGCGGTCAAGGTCAGTTTGATGTGATCGAGAATGGTCGTCTGTAGCGTCGCCCACTCCAACGACGCGCTCTCGGTTTCGGTGAATGTGGTGGTCGCGTACCAACTGAAGTACCCGATACCGATCACCAGGAACACCAGCGGCTCAAACCACACATCGATCGGTAGTTGCCGGAATCGTTTCATGATGCCGGGTCCGATTCGAGGGGTGGATTCTTCGGTTCGCCACCCTCTCGGTGCGAGGCGTAGCTGGTCTCGTCCTCATCCGTGCGGGCATCGGCGAGCTGTGACCGGATCACATCCATCACCGCGGCGATGGTGAGCGAGCCTATGACCGATCCACGGCCGTCGGTGACGAGCGTTCCTCCCTGGCTGGCCGCGAGCATGGAATCCAGGGCGTCGTTGAGTGTCGACGAGTCCGCGACGACCGGTAGGCGGGGATCGACGTAGTCGGAGATCTCCCTTTTCGTCGACACCTCACCAAGTGTGGGCCAGGCCCTCGGTCGGCCGTGCTCGTCGACCACCACAATCCAATCGTGGCCGTTGCTCCGGGCCCGGTCGAGCACCGAAGCGGATGAATCCCCGACCTGCGCGGTGGTGACCTCGACGAGATCGACATCGCGCACCCGCGAGAGTGTCAGATGTGCCAGCGTCGCCCCGGAGCCGATGAACTCCTCGACGAACGGGGTGGCCGGGTTGGCCAGGATCTCCTCCGGCGGCGCGTACTGCTCCACGTGCCCGCCCTCGGACAGGATCAGGACCTTGTCGCCGAGCTTGGTGGCCTCCTCGAAGTCGTGGGTGACCAGCACGATGGTCTTGCCGAGTTCCTTCTGGATGGCGATCAGGCTGTCCTGCAACCGAACCCGGGTGATGGGGTCGACCGCGCCGAACGGTTCGTCCATCAGCAGAACGGGTGGATCGGCGGCCAGCGCGCGGGCCACACCCACGCGCTGTTGCTGGCCACCGGACATGTCCTTGGGTAGTCGGTGGGCAAACGTCGCCGAATCCAGACCGACCAGGTCGAGGAGATACTCGGTTCGCTCGGCGATCTTCTTCTTGTCCCATCCCAGCACCCGGGGGATGGCGCCGATGTTCTTGGCGACATCCCAGTGTGGGAAGAGTCCGCCGGACTGGATGACGTAGCCGATTGACTGCCGGAGCTTGTCGGGGTTCTCGCGGGTGACGTCGCGGTCGCCGATGAAGATTCGCCCCTCTGTGGGTTCGATGAGCCGGTTGATCATCTTGAGTGTGGTCGTCTTGCCGCATCCGGAGGGACCGACGAAGGCCACGATGTCACCGGCATCGATGGTCAGGTCGAGTCGCTCTACCGCCGGTGTGGCCTGGCCGCGATAGCGCTTGACGACACCGTCCAACCGGATCGAGGCACCTGTGACAGTCCGGTCGTCGGACCCCGGCGAGTGAGGTGACGCCGGGCCGGGTGCGGCGGAACCATGTGAGACATCGGTCATGACAACCCCTTGGAGATCGTGACGCGGCCGAGAAGGACAAGCAGTGCGTCGAAGACGAGTGCGATGGCGACGATGAGAATGGTTCCGGTGAGCGCCATTTCGAGTGCATTGGCGCCGCCGAGTCGGGAGAGTCCGTTGAAGATCAGTGAACCGAGTCCCGGGCCGAGGACATAGGCGACGATCGCGGCGACACCGACGATCATCTGTGTCGAAACCCGGATACCGGTCAGGATCACCGGCCACGCGATCGGCAGTTCCACGGTGAGCAGAATGCGCCAGCGCGGCAACCCGATTCCACGTGCGGATTCAATGACCGTGTCGGGCACCGAGCGCAGGCCGACGACCGCGTTGCCGATCACCGGCATGGCGGCGAAGAACGCCAACATGATGAACGACGGCACCACTCCGAGCCCGAAGGGCACGATCAACAGTGCGAGCAATGCCAGTGACGGGATGGTCAGCGCCACTCGGCTCGACGTCAGCGTCAGCGACGATACGAGCGGCAGCCGATAGACCAGCACCGCGATGATCACCGCCGCCAGCGCACCGACGAGGACCGTCTGGAAGGCGAGCGAGGCGTGCTGATAGGTCAAGAACGTCAAGGTGGACGCGTGGCCACTGATGTAGTTCCACAACTGCACGTGTCGATCCCTTCGTGGACCCCGAAGTGGACAAGGGGTTGCGCAATGTGGCGGCACACCACTTGTGCCGCTTTTCGAACACTAGTTGTCCGTGGTGCCGGCCGTTGCCCGATTGGGGCGTGAAGAGTGCGCGCGTGCGTTCACCGAGGAGATGTCGGCGCCCGATGACATGGGCACATTCCCGTCGCATCACGATTGTCGGCAACTTTCAATCATGATGAACAAAAGTCGCTGGCGACGCGGGCCGATAGGCTGGACGCCATGGCAGTCAGTCGCCCCACCGACAAGACCGACGAGGTCCGGCGCGCACCCCGCGCGCGGATGACCGGTGCGCAGCGTCGCCTGCAACTCATTGAGGTCGCGCGGGGATTGTTCGCCGAACGCGGCTTCGAGGCCACCTCCATCGAGGAGATCGCGCAGCGGGCCGGTGTGTCCAAGCCGATCGTCTACGAACATTTCGGCGGCAAGGAGGGTCTCTACGCGGTGGTGGTGGACCGCGAGATGGAGACGTTGCTGGAGATGGTGACGTCGTCGCTGTCGCGCAATCGCTCGCTGTACCGCATCCAGCAGGTGGCGCTCGCGCTACTCACCTACATGGAGGAACGCACCGACGGCTTCCGCATCCTCGTCCGTGGCGAGAGCACCAGCGCCGGCACCTATTCGAGCCTGCTCAACGACGCGATCAGCCAGGTCGAGCACATCCTGGCCGGCGACTTCGAGCGACGCGGATTCGACCCGAAACTGGCGCCGCTCTACGCCCAGGCGCTCGTCGGCATGGTGTCGGTGACCGCGCAATGGTGGCTCGATGTGCGGGAGCCCTCCAAAGAGGTTGTCGCCGCACACCTGGTGAATCTGTGCTGGAACGGACTGACCCGCCTCGACCCCGATCCGGAGTTGGTGGGACCCGATTACGTTGAACCCGAACGGGTTGGATCAGACCGGGTCGAACCCACCGAGCGGAGCGCGGCCGAGGACTCCGACGACTGAGCGACCGCACGCGGTTCGCCCATCTTGGCCGCGACCACACCGACGATGATCAACACTCCACCGAGGATCTGGGCCGGCGCGGGAATCTGCCCGAGCAGTGCCGCCGCCCACACCACGGCGGCGAGCACCTCCAGCAACGCGATCAGCGAGGCGAGTCGCGCACCCAGGCGCCGGGCCGCGCCGATGCCGGTGAGATATGCGGTGGCCGCGGAGATGACGGCGAGTCCGACCAGCACCGAGGCGGCCGGCGCGGCGAATCCGGCGAAATGTGCGGTGGCCTCACCGGCGGTCATCGGCAGCACTCCCACCACCCCGAACATGCCCAAAAGCAGTGCGGCGAAGATCATTCCGCCGGTCGCCAGCACGGCGGGCGGCAGGTCGTCGTGCTGGTGGGCCGAGATCAGGAAGTAGCCGGCCGCGCCGATCATCGCTCCCACGGCCCAGAGTGCGCCGACCGGATCGATCGATGCCGGGCCGAGGAGGTCGAGGACGAGGACGAGACCGACCGCGCAGATCGCGATCCCGGCGACCGCCCACCTGCTCGGCCGCTGTCGGTGGACGGCCCACATCCACCCGACCACGACGACCGGCGCGGTGTACTCGATCAGCAGCGCGGGACCGACGTCCATCGTCTGGATCGCCGAGAAGTAGCAGAACTGGGCGGCGGCGATGCCGAGCAGTCCATACAGTGCGATGGTCTTTCCGTGCGCGCCGAGGATGGAGACGAGCCGGGCCGGGCGCAGCTGCGACCAGCCGCCCAGGTCGCGCACCGCGAAGGGGATGAGTGCCAGTCCGCCGAGTCCGATACGGATGCCGACGACGGCACCGGGACTCCATCCGGCCGCCAGCAGCGGAGTCGCCAGCGCGCCGGAGATGCCAAAGCTGACCGCCGAGATCACCGCCAGTACCAACCCCGACCTGACGCGGGTGGCGTCGAACGTGGGGTCATTGGTCAACGTGCTCATGACGAATGACGCTAGGGTCCGATTCGGTAATGTGTCAACATGATTTTCGGTGATGACGTGGACCTGGCGCTGCAGGCGGCGGTCACCCTGGTCAATTCGGGCTCGCCCCCGGACACCTTCGAGACGATCGCCGATCTCGACGCGTACTGGGAACGGTTCGGCTACACCGGCCGCCGAGTCGGCGATCGCGCCGAACTCGACAGCGTCCGGGCCATCCGGCCGCGTCTGCGGGCACTGTTGCTGGCCGACCGCGACGACGCCGTCGACCTGGTCAACACGGTCCTGCGCCGTCACCGGGCGCTGCCTCAGCTGGTCCGGCACGGGCGGACCGATTGGCATCTGCATGCCATCGATGACGACGCGCCCTTGGCCGACCGGATCATGGTGGAGACCGCGATGGCGCTGGTCGACGTGATCCGCGCCGATGACCTGTCACGCCTCGCGATCTGCGCCGACGAGGGCTGCGACGCCGTCGTCCTCGACCTGTCCCGCAACCGATCGCGACGGTACTGCTCCACGGCGTGCACCAACCGCAATGCGGTCGCCGCCTACCGCGCCCGGCAGGGCGATCCCGAGGGAGCCCGGCGGGCATGACCACCGGACGCTGACCGCTGACGCCAGGTCCTACAATCGCACGAGTGTCGTCTTCACCCGCCCTGTCCGGACTTGCCGCTCTCACCTGTTCGGATGCCTCGCTCGCCGCGCTCCGTGAACGGTGCGACACCGACCGCCTCGACATCACCGGACCGGACGCCGCGCGCCCCTTCGTCGTCGCCTGTCTCGCAGCGTCGTCGGCGCCGCTGCTCGTCGTGTCCGCCAACGGTCGCGAGGCCGACGACCTGACCGCCGAGCTGCGCGAAATGCTCGACGACCCGGACTCGGTCGCGCAGTTCCCGTCCTGGGAGACGCTCCCGCATGAACGGCTCTCGCCCAGCGCCGACACCGTCGGCGCGCGTCTGGCGGTGCTGCACCGTCTTGCGCAGCCGGGGGAGCATCCGCTGCGCGTGGTGGTGACCACGGTGCGTTCCCTGGTGCAGCCGATGGCACCGGGCCTCGGTGCGGTCCGCGCCATCACCCTGCGCGAGGGCATCGAGATCGACTTCGACACCCTTCTGGCCGATCTGGTGGAGATGGCCTACGAGCGCGTCGACATGGTGGGCCGGCGTGGCGAGTTCGCAGTCCGCGGCGGCATCCTCGACGTCTTTCCGACGACCACCGACTATCCGGTGCGCGTGGAGTTCTGGGGTGACGAGATCACCGAGATGCGCGCCTTCTCGGTCGCCGATCAGCGCAGCCAGCCCGAGATCGACGCCGCCGAGGTGCAGATCCATCCCTGTCGTGAACTGGTGCTCACCGAACGGGTCCGCCACCGTGCCGCCGACCTCGCCGCGGCGAACACCGGCGACGAGGCACTGGCCGACATGCTGGCGAAGCTCTCCGAGGGCATTCCGGTGGAGGGCATGGAAGCGCTCATCCCGGCGCTCGTCGACGGGCAGATGCAACTGCTCACCGAGGTGATCCCGGACGGCTCACGGGTCCTCGTCCTCGACCCGGAGAAGGTCCGCACCCGCGCGGGCGACCTCGCGGCCACCGGAGCCGAATTCCTCGAGGCGTCCTGGAACGCGGCCGCCTTCGGGGCCTCGGCGCCCGTCGACAACGTCGGCGGCGCAACCGGAATCGACCTGCAGGCCAGCGCCTACCGTCCGCTCGACGAGGTGATGGACACGACCATCGCCGCCGGTCGCTCCTGGTGGACGATGAGCCCGCTGTCGGCGGGCTTCGGCGACGAATTCGAGCTGGACCTGGTGGCCGGGCCGACGCCGCACGGCGGTGAGAAGGAGATCGCGGAAACCTTCGCGATGCTGCGCGCGCACGTCGCCACCGGCAAACCCGCCGCAATCGTGGTGGCCGGCAAGGGAACCGCCACCCGTATCGGCGAACGCCTCGCCGACGCCGAGGTGCCGCATTCGATCGCCGAGCCGGGGGACCGGCCCGCCGACGGCGAGGTCACCGTCTACGGCGGCACCCTGCGCCACGGAATCATCTCTGCCTCTGCGGGATTGGTGATCGTCACCGAAACCGACCTGACCGGCTCGCGGGTGGCGGCCGTGCGCGACGGGCGGCGGCTGCCCGCCAAACGACGCAACCAGGTCGACCCGTTGGCCCTGACCGCCGGTGACCTGGTGGTGCACGACCAGCACGGCATCGGCAAGTTCGTCGAGATGATCGAACGCACGGTGTCCGGGGCGCGACGCGAATACCTGGTGCTGGAGTACGCCGCGGGCAAACGCGGTCAGCCCGGCGACCGGCTCTACGTTCCGATGGATGCCCTCGACCAGCTGTCCCGGTACGTCGGTGGCGAGCAGCCGTCGCTGTCGAAGCTCGGTGGTTCCGACTGGCAGAACACCAAACGCAAGGCGCGCAAGGCCGTTCGGGAGATCGCCGGTGAGCTCGTGCAACTCTACGCCGCCCGCCACGCCGCCCCCGGGTACGCCTTCAGTCCGGACACCCCGTGGCAGCGGGAGATGGAGGACGCCTTCGACTTCACCGAGACCGTCGATCAGATGACGGTGATAGGCGAGGTCAAGGACGACATGGAGAAGCCCGTCCCGATGGACCGGGTGATCGTCGGCGACGTGGGCTACGGCAAGACCGAGATCGCGGTGCGCGCGGCCTTCAAGGCCGTCCAGGACGGCAAGCAGGTGGCCGTTCTCGTGCCGACAACCATTCTGGCGCAACAACATCTGCAGACCTTCACCGAGCGGATGTCGGGTTTCCCGGTGCGGGTGCGGGGGCTATCGCGGTTCACCGACACCAAGGAATCCAAGGAGATCATCGAGGCGATGGCCGACGGTTCGGTCGACATCGTGATCGGTACCCACCGGCTCCTGCAGACCGGGGTCACCTGGAAGGATCTCGGCCTCGTCATCGTCGACGAGGAACAGCGTTTCGGTGTGGAACACAAGGAGCACATCAAGTCGCTGCGCACCCACGTCGACGTGCTGACCATGTCGGCCACCCCGATCCCGCGCACCCTGGAGATGTCGATGGCCGGCATCCGGGAGATGTCGACGATCCTCACCCCGCCCGAGGAGCGGCATCCGGTGCTCACCTACGTGGGCGGGTATGCGGCCAAGCAGGTGGCCGCCGCCATTCGCCGCGAACTCCTGCGTGACGGGCAGGTCTTCTACGTCCACAACCGTGTCTCCACCATCGACAAGACGGCCAAGGAGATCGCCGACATGGTCCCCGAGGCCAGAGTCGTTGTGGCACATGGCCAGATGAACGAGGATCAGCTCGAACGCACCGTCTCCGGATTCTGGAACCGGGAGTACGACGTGCTGGTGTGCACCACCATCATCGAGACCGGACTCGACATCTCCAATGCGAACACCCTGATCGTCGACCGCGCCGAGAATCTCGGTCTGTCGCAACTGCATCAGCTGCGCGGCCGGGTGGGACGCAGCCGGGAACGCGGATACGCCTACTTGCTCTACAGTTCCGAGAAGCCGTTGACCGAGACCGCCTACGACCGCCTGGCCACCATCGCCCAGAACAACGAACTCGGCGCGGGAATGGCGGTGGCGCTCAAGGACCTCGAACTGCGCGGAGCCGGAAACGTGCTCGGCGCCGAACAATCCGGTCACGTCGCCGGAGTGGGATTCGACCTGTATGTGCGGCTCGTCGGCGAGGCGGTGGAGGCCTATCGCGCCGCCGCCGACGGTAAACCGGTGACCAGCGAAGAGGTCACCGAGGTGCGTGTCGATCTCCCCGTCGACGCCCACATCCCGGTCGAATACGTCGACTCCGACCGCCTGCGCCTCGAGGCGTACCGCAAACTCGCCTCGGCATCGGCCGATTCCGAGGTGGACGCGGTGATGAGCGAACTGCTCGACCGCTACGGGGAACCGCCGGAGGAGACCCGGCGCCTCGCCTCGATCGCCAAGCTGCGATTGCGTTGCCGCGAACGTGGTGTCGCCGAACTCGGGGTGGTGGGAACCAACGTCAAGGTGTCGCCGCTGCATCTGCTCGACAGTGAGCAGATACGCCTCAAGCGGCTGTACTCCGCGGCGTCCTATCGTGCGACGACCGGCGTCATCACGCTGCCGATCCCACGGACCGGCGGGGTCGGATCGGCGCGACTGCGCGACGACGAGCTGATCGACTACCTCGTCACCTTCCTGACGCAGCTCAAACCTACGCCGGCGCCGTAGCCGATCCCCGAGAGAAACCGCATCGACATCCCACGTTGTCGCGGGTACACCGTTTACGGTTGTCGTGTTCTCACATACGTTCCGTGAAAGGTGCCCGCGATGACGGTGGTCCTGCTCGATCCGCTGCGTCCGGACATGATCCCGATCCGCGCACGGTCGGAGCTGTCCGGAACGGTGTATGTGACCGAGGACGTCCCCACCACGATCCTGTGGGAGCTCGATCACTTCGAGCCGGTCTTCGACGAGACACCCCTGGGAACCACACTGTTGTCGACCGATCCGCATCATCGGTTGGTCGCCGCGCGCAGAGCGCTCGGTGACACCGTCATCGAGGCGACCCCGCTGGCCGGTGGTGACCTGCTGGCCGCCGTCGCGCTGATGGACACCCTGCGACGCAACGGTCCGTGGGAGTCGCAGCAGACCCACGCCTCGCTGCGGCGCTACCTGCTCGAGGAGGTCTACGAGCTCCTCGACGCCTTCGACTCCGGCGATCAGGCACACCTGCGCGAAGAGCTCGGCGACCTGCTGCTCCAGGTGTTGTTCCATGCGCGTATCGCGGCCGATCATCCGACCGAGCCGTTCGACATCGATGCTGTCGCAAGAAGTTTCACCGATAAGGTGACCCGCCGCACTCCCGGGGTGCTGTCCGGGGCGCACAGCGATCTCGAGACGCAGATCCGCGAGTGGGAAGAGCGCAAGGCCGCCGAGAAGAATCGGGGATCGGTACTCGACGGGATCGCCACCACCGCGCCGGCTCTCGCACTGACTCAAAAGGTTCTCGAAAGGCTCACCGCCGCAGGCTATCCCGTCGAACGCATCGATCCGGAAGTGCTGACGGTGACCGTGGCCGCCGGAGACGACAGCGTCGAGGCCGCCGCGCGAGCACGCACCCTGGACCTGATGGCCCAGGTGCGTGCCGTCGAGGAACAGGCCCGGGCCGACGAGGTCGTCCTCGACAGCCGCGAGGCGTGGTGCTCGATCCTCGACGGCACGGCGGTACCGGAATCGGAACCGGAAACGGAACCGCAGTTCGAGGATCCGGCCCCGGTCGCCGAAACCGACGGCGAACCCCCGGCCGAGTAGTGGCAGCATGCCATCTGCATGCTCAACTCCCACCCGCGCGGAATGCATGACGTGTAGGTGGGAGGTGCGCGCGCACCGCCGGTACGGTGCACGTTCGGATCACGGTGATTTCAACGTGGTGGCCGGGGCCGGAGGCCGCCGCCCGCACCCGCCCCGCGATACCCCCACGACATGGGAAAACGCGGCCGTGCATCATGGAGGGATGCCTTTCGACACCGCAGGCGACCCCGATGGAGGCACCCGGAGCACCCGCGAGAACGTGATCCTGGTGCACTGGCACGATCTCGGTCGCCACCTGAGGTGCTACGGCGCCGACGGTGTCGAGAGCCCCCATCTCGACGCGCTGGCCGCCGAGGGCATCCGGTTCACTGACGCACATGCCACCGCCCCGCTGTGCTCACCGGCCCGCGGTTCACTGTTCACCGGCGAATATCCGCACCACAACGGGCTCGTCGGCCTGGCGCATCACGGGTTCGCCTATCGCGACGGCGTGCAGACGCTTCCGGCTCTGCTGGGTGGTCACGGGTACCGCACGGTGCTCTTCGGCATGCAGCACGAGAGCACCGATCCCACCAGCATCGGCTTCGACTCGGTGGATGTCTCCGACTCACGGTGTGACTACGTCGTCGGTGAATCGCAGTGGTGGCTGCGGCGTCACGTCGAGGCCGGCGGAAACCGGCCGTTCCTGTTGACGGCCGGATTCTTCGAGACGCACCGTCCCTACCCCGACGACGAGTACGCACCCGCCGACACCACCGACATCGAGGTGCCCGGATTCCTGCCCGACACCGGTGACGTCCGCGACGACCTCGCCGGTCTGCACGGCAGCATCACCAAGGCCGACGCCGCGGTGGGGCGGCTGCTCGCCACCGTCGACGAACTCGGACTGGCCGAGAACACCTGGATCGTCTTCGTGACCGACCACGGTCTGGCGTTCCCGCGTGCCAAGTCCACGCTGTACGCCGAAGGGACCGGCGTCGCCCTGATCGTCCGGCCGCCGCGGGCCCGCGGTATCGCCCCGCGGGTCTATGACGACCTGTTCTCCGGGGTCGATCTCACGCCGACCATTCTCGACCTGCTCGGGATGGATCTGCCCGACACGGTCGACGGTGACTCCCATGCCGCGGAGTTGACGGACGCCTCCGACGGTGCGGTGCGTGAGGAGGTCTTCACCGAGAAGACCTATCACGACGCCTTCGACCCGATCCGGGCCGTGCGCACCAAGACGCACAGCTACATCGAGAACTACGCGCACCGTCCCGAACTGTTGCTGCCACTCGACATCGCCGACAGTCTCTCCGCACGATCCCTCGAGCCGGCTATCACTGTCCGGGACCGCGCGCACATCGAACTCTACGATCTGGTTTCCGATCCGTATGAGCAAAAGAACGTCGCCGACGATCCCGACTACGCCGAGATCCGCGCCGACCTCGCGGCGCGTCTGGCCCGGTGGCGCAGCACCACCGGCGACGCACTTCCCCCGGAGGCGGAGGGAACCGCGGTCGCCGAAGCGTTCATGGCGGTCTTCAACGCGAAGACCGAGGCCGGAGACCCTGCCGAGGAGGCACTTCCGTCGCGGCGGCCGCTCGGCGAACGCCGCGAGCTCAGTGGCGATCTCACCTCCGGTGAGGGCGACGTGGTTCGCGCCTCACACTCGGCGGGCGCCACGCACTGACCGCCGGATCGACGGCGTGCGGTCGGGCACGCACACTGGCCCGTCGGTGTCAATGATTTTCCGCGCGCTGGCCGTAAAATCCCAGGTTGCGGGCGGTTTCGAGGTGGCTACACTGAGCCGGTGTCCAGCCAGAACTACCTCGTGTGCGCCAGTCAGCGCAGTGGGAGCACGCTGCTCGTCGAGTCCCTCGCCGCCACCGGTGTGGCCGGGACCCCCGAGGAGTTCTTCCAGTACCTCACGTCGTCCTCACAGTCCCCGCAGCCACGGGAATGGTTTGCCGGAGTGACGGATTCGACGATCCTGGATCTGCTCGACGAGGTGGACCCGGGAGAGGTCGACACTCGCGACTTCGATCGGTGGCGCACCGATGTCCTCGAGGCCGGCCGCACTCAGAACGGCGTCTGGGGCGGCAAGCTGATGTGGAATCAGACGCCACTTCTGATCGCGCGGACCCGCGTCGCATCCGGGTCCCTGCGCACGGCCATCCGTGAACTGTTCGGCGACGATCCGCTTTTCGTTCACGTCTATCGTGAAGATGTTGTGCCGCAGGCTGTCTCGATGTGGCGTGCGGTACAGACCCGGGTGTGGCGCGACGGTCACGGTCCGCATTTCGAGGCCGACCGCGACGAGAAGGCGCAGTACAACGCCGAGGGCATCGCGCACCTGGCAGCCATCCTGTCCGAGCAGGAACGGCAGTGGCGACGCTGGTTCGCCGAGGAACAGATCGAGGCCATCGACATCGAGTTCGGGGAGTTGGTCAAGGATCCTCAGGGCACCACGGCCGTGGTACTCGAAGCCCTGCACCTCGATCCCGGACTCGCCCCGCCACCACCTCTCAAGCCCCAGTCGAATGCGCGATCCAAGGAATGGGTCACGCGCTATCGTGCCGACGCGGAACAGAACGGATATCCACTATGACCGCCGACCTCACCGACCATCCGACATCGGCGCCCGCATCGGAATTCGATCATGTTGCCGCACTGCGCATCCTGGAGTCGGAATCCGTTCACATCATCCGTGAGGTGGCCGCCGAACTCGAGCGTCCGGTGTTGCTGTTCTCCGGCGGCAAGGACTCCATCGTCCTATTGCGATTGGCGGAGAAGGCATTTCGGCCGAGCCCGCTGCCGTTCCCGATCCTGCATGTGGACACCGGTCACAACTTCGACGAGGTGATCGAGTTCCGGGACCGGCGAGTGGCGCCGACCGAGGAGAATCCCTCCGGCATCAAACTGATCGTGGCGTCGGTTCCCGATGCGATCGCCGCCGGCCGGATCGCCGAATCGACCGACCCGTCCGGATCACGCAACCGCCTGCAGACCCGGGTGCTGCTCGATGCATTGGAGGAAGGCGGATTCGACGCCGCCTTCGGCGGTGCGCGCCGCGACGAGGACCGCGCCCGCGCCAAGGAACGCGTGTTCAGCTTCCGTGACGAATTCGGCCAGTGGGATCCGCGGGCGCAACGCCCGGAACCGTGGTCGTTGTACAACGGCCGCATCCGGAAGGGGGAGTCGGTCCGCGTCTTCCCGCTGTCGAACTGGACCGAGACCGACATCTGGCGCTACATCGAACTCGAGCAACTCGACCTGCCGTCCATCTACTACGCCGCCGAGCGTGAGGTGTTCGACCGGGACGGCATTCTCCTTGCGGTGTCCGAGTTCTCGCAGCCGGGCGCGGCCGACGAGGTGAGCACCGAATGGGTGCGCTACCGCACCGTCGGTGATCTGACGATCACCGGGGCGGTGCGCTCACGCGCCACCACCATCCCCGAGATCATCGCCGAGATCAGCGAGGCGACCGTCTCCGAACGCGGCGAGACCCGCGCCGACGACCGGACATCGTCGGCCGCCATGGAAGACCGTAAACGAGAGGGCTACTTCTGATGAGCACCGCTGTCGCACGGCCCCATCGACCGACCACCAACCGGCAGATCCTGCGCCTGGCAACCGCCGGCAGCGTCGACGACGGCAAGTCGACACTGATCGGCCGACTACTCCACGACACCGGCAGCCTGCCCACCGATCACCTCGCCGGGGTGACCTCCGACGACGGTGACGTCGACCTGGCGGCCTTATCGGACGGGCTGCGCGCCGAGCGGGAGCAGGGCATCACCATCGATGTCGCCTACCGCTTCTTCTCCAGCGACACACGCAGTTACGTCCTCGCCGACACGCCCGGTCACGAGCGCTACACCCGCAACACCTTCACCGGTGCCTCCAATGCGCACGTCGCGGTCCTGCTCGTCGACGCCCGAAAAGGATTGCAGCGTCAGACCCGTCGCCACGCGCGGATCGCCACCCTCGTCGGCGTCCCGCACGTCATTGCGGCGGTGAACAAGATCGACCTCGTCGACTTCTCGCAGGAACGATTCGACGAGTTGCAGGCAGACCTGACCGAACTCGCTGTCCAGCTCGGGATCGGTGAGATCCTCGCGATCCCGGTGGCCGCCAAGATCGGCGACAACGTCGTGCACCGCTCGTCCCACACTCCGTGGTACTCCGGTCCGACCCTGCTGGAGTACCTGGAATCGGTGGAGCTGCAGGCACCGTCGCCGCAGCCGCGGGAACTCCGGCTGCCGGTGCAATGGGTGTCGCGGCCCGGTCCCGACGGCAAACGCAACTACACCGGACGGGTGGCCGCCGGCACCCTGGCCGTCGGCGATCCGGTGACGGTGTTGCCCTCCGGCTCACGCAGCGTCGTCACCGCACTCGACACCCTCGATCCGCGGCGCGACGTCGCGGTGGCGGGCCTGTCGGTGTCGGTGCAACTGGCCGACGAGATCGACATCGGCCGCGGTGATGTCCTCATCAGCGGCGCCGAGGATGCGCATCGGCCGGTGCCGGCGCGCGAGTTGTCGGCCACGCTGTGCTGGCTGTCGGAGGCGCCGCTGCATGCCGGCGATCGGGTTGCGCTCAAGCAGGGCGCACACACGGTCCGCGCCACCGTAGGCTCGCTCGAACGCCGCCTCGACCCGGAGTCGCTCCTCGAGGTCGTCGGACCAACAGAGTTGGGCCTCAACGACATCGGCACCGTCACGCTGCGTACGTCGTCGGTCGTGGTGGCCGACCGCTACATCGAGAACCGGGACACCGGCGCCTTCATCCTGATCGATGAATCCTCCAACGACACCGTCGGTGCCGGCACCATTCTCGAACCGCGAGAGGTCATCCCCGGCAAGGCCACCCGCAACGACATCAAGTGGCACCCGAGTTCACTCAACCGCTCGGAACGGTGGGCCAAGACCGGACAGCGGGGCGCCACGGTGTGGCTGACCGGACTGCCCGCCTCGGGGAAATCGACGGTGGCCGTCGCGCTGGAACGAGAACTGGTCAACCGCACGCGGGTGGCCTATCTCGTCGACGGTGACAATATCCGGCACGGCATCTCCGACGACCTGGGCTTCTCGCCGGGGGACCGGGCCGAGAACATCCGCCGGGTCGGCCATCTCGCCCGACTGTTCGCCGACGCCGGGGTCATCGCGATCGCGTCGATGGTCTCGCCCTTGCATTCCGATCGGGAGATCGCACGGGAACTGCACCACGCCGCCGACCTGGACTTCGTCGAGGTGCACGTGTCCACCCCGGTCGGCGAATGTGAACGTCGCGACCCGAAGGGCCTGTACGCGCGGGCTCGGCGCGGTGAACTCAAGGGCCTCACCGGTATCGACGCACCGTACGAGAAGCCGCTGAATCCGGACCTGCGATTCGACACCACCGGAGCCGACATCGACGAACTCGCCGGTCGGGTACTGGCGCTGCTGGCGCAACGGGGCATCATCGAGGAGTGAGTTGTTGCCACCCGGAACGTGACGCCCAGCGCGAGGAGGACTCCGCGGTAGGTGTGCCGACGTCCGGCGGCAGCCATGGAATCGAGTCGGTGGCCATCCCGGCGGGCGAATTCGCCATGGGCGACGCGTTCGACGAGGGGTACCGCACCGACGGCGAGACCCCGGTTCATCGAGTGACGCTGAGCGCGTTCGAGATCGACACCACCACCGTCACCAACGAGGCATTCGGTGTGTTCGTCGCCGACACCGGTCACCTCACCGATGCGCAACGATTCGGCTCGTCGGCGGTGTTCGCCGGGCACGTGCCGACGGGACATGTGTCGGGGGAGGCCGGTGTCCGGATCGTCGGCACCCCCTGGTGGATCGACGTCCCCGGTGCCACCTGGGATCACCCGTTCGGACCCGGCAGCGACCTCGCCGGTCGTGCCGATCACCCGGTGGTGCACGTCTCCCATCGGGACGCGCTCGCATACTGCGCGTGGGCCGGACGTGCACTGCCCACCGAATCGCAGTGGGAGTACGCCGCACGCGGTGGGCTCGACGGCGCCCGGTTTCCCTGGGGCGATGAGCACCCGACCTCAGATGATCCGCGGTGCAACATCTTCCCGGGAGAGTTCCCCGACCGTCCCGACGGCCCGGTCGGGACGATGCCCGTCACATCGTTCGCGCCCAACGGATTCGGCCTGTACCAGATGGTCGGCAACGTCTGGGAATGGTGCGCCGATCGGTTCAGTGCGCGGGCCTATCGCACGGCGCCGGCCGACGATCCGATCGGCTCCGAACGCGGGCGGTCACGCGTCCTGCGCGGCGGCAGTCACCTCTGCCACGACTCCTACTGCTACCGCTACCGGGTGGCGGCACGCTCACACAACACTCCCGAAACATCCACGGGCAACATCGGTTTCCGTACCGTCGGCTCGGCCTAGCCGTCGAGTGGGCGCCCATGCGCGTCGAGTGGGCGCCTCAGATTATCGACTGTGCTGCAACAGGAATCCGATTCACTCAGCCCCGGTACCCGAGCATGGTCTTGCCGTACCAATCGCCGATCTCCTTCAGGCCCGGTGGGACCGCCCACAGTGAACTCGAGATCGGGGAGATGTACTCGTTCAGCGCATCCTGGGCGAGGTTGTTCTGGATTCGTGCGAACTGATCGTGCGCGTTCTTCTGGTAGGCCATGAAGAACAACCCCGCGGCGAGTGTTCCGGTGCGCGTGTCGATTCCGTCGGTGTAGTTGTAGCCGCGACGCAGGATCTGGGCCCCGCCGTTGCTGTCCGGGTGGGCGAGACGAACGTGGGAGAAGCGGTCGATCTTGGTCTGGCCCGAACTGTCCTTGACCGCGAAGTCGAGGTCGGTGAACTCCTCACCGCCCGACAGTGGCGCGCCGGAATCCTTGATACGACCGAAGATCCGTTCCTGGTCGGAGATGTCGTCGGAGTCCCACGCCTCGATGTGCATCCGGATCTTGCGGGTGACGAGGTAGCTGCCGCCGGTCATCCAGGCCTGATCGGTCTCGTCGCCCACCCACACCCACTCGTCGGCGACGGCCGGTTCCTCGGCCTTGATGTTGGCGGTACCGTCCTTGAATCCCAGCAGGTTTCGGGGTGTGACCTGGGATGTGGTGGTGGCCGATGCGCGACCGAAACCCTCCTGCAGCCACCGCAGAGTGACCACGTTGCGGCCGATCCGCGCGAGATTGCGCACCGCGTGGAAGGCGACCTGCGGATCCTCCGAACACGCCTGGATGCAGATGTCACCACCGCTGATGGTGGGATCGATCGTGGTGTCGACGGCCAACTGCCCCAACGGTTTCAGTGCGGAAGGCATCTTCGATTGCAGGCCGAGCCGGTCGTCGAACAACGTCGGCCCGAAGCCGACGGTGACCGTCAGCAGGTTCGGGCCGAGGTCGAAGGCCTCGCCGGTATCGGCCGGCGGCGACTGCGGCCGGGATTCGACCGGCCCGACCGGTTTGCCCTCGACGAGCAGGCTGGCCGCCGCCGCCCACCGCGCCAGCATCACCTCGAGGGTGTCGACGGTGACGGTGTCCTTCAGGTCGAACGCCGCGAACACCAACGAATTCTGTTGGCGGGTGATGATTCCTGCCTGATGCGGACCGTAGAACGGTACCGACTGGTCGGCGGTGTCCAGCGAGTCGTCGGCGGTCAGCGCGTAGGTGATCCCGGCGCCGGCGGCCCCGCCGACCGCCAGGCCCGCACCCGCGATCCCGGCGCCGGTGAGGAAGCCGCGACGGTTCACCCCACGGCTCCTCCCGGTGCGCGGTTCGGCGGGGTCGGGTTCTGGCGTGTCGGCGGTGCTCATCAGCTGGCTGCGGCGATCTTGCCACCGGCCTGAGACAGCGGATCCTTGACGGCGATGATGGCCGCGGCCATCTCGCGCTTCTGCTCCTCGGTGACCTGGCCGAACGGCTTGAATCCGCCGGGCGCGTTGGGGTCACGGAAGGAGTCGACGAGGTCGTCGACCTTGTCGAAGGCCTGCTGGATGGTCGTCGTCAACTGCGGATCGATCTGATTCAGAGCAGGTTTGACGATGGCGAAGGCCTGCTGACTACCCTCGATGTTGGCCTGCATGTCGACGAAGTCGATGTGGCTGTACGCCTCTTCCTCGCCGGTCAGCTTGGTGGTCGAGACCTCGTCGAGCAGGTCGCCGGCACCGTTGATGATGTCGGCGGGCTTGACCTCGAAGCCCGGCTCGTTGACCAGTCGCTGCAGATCCTTGACGTTGGTCAGCAGGGTCTGGGACACCTGCTGCATTCCGTCGAGGTTGCCGGCCTCCCACAGTTGCTTCTCGATGACGTGGAAGCCTTCCCACGTGTCGCCCGGACCGACCGCATCCGGACGTGCGTCGATCGCGACGTCGAGGTTGACGGCGTTGTCGGTGGAGCAATCGGCGGCACCGTTGGCGCAGAAGGTTCCGGCGATCGGTTCGATGCGTTCGTAGTAGGGCCGGGCCTTGATGTAGGCGTCCTTGGCGGCGCTGACATCTCCGGCCTGGACCGCGGTGTTGAGTGCCTCGGTGGCGGTGACCAGACTGTTGACCTGGGTGATGACGTACTGCTTGTACTCGGCGGCCGCAGCGTTGAGCTGATCGGCGACGGTGCCGGATGCCTGGGCGGCCTGCCCGGTCACCGTGAAGGTGGTCTTCTCCGTGGTCGCGCCGGGGCAGTAGATCTCGTAGGTGCCGCCGTCGAGCTTGTGGGAGAACGACGTTGCGGCCATTCCGGGTGCGATGTTCTCGCGTTCGGCGAGGATCTTGCCGTCCTGCAACAATTCCACTTCGCTGACCGCTGCCGCGTTGGTGTTCTTGATCTCGAACGTGATCGGGCCGGCCTCGACCTTGTCCGGAGTCACCGTGCAGCCGTCGTTGGTCATCTCGACCGTGACGGTCTTGGCCTCGCTCGACGAATCGTCGTCGCTGCTGCTGCAGGCGGCGACGCCGGCGAGGGCCACCACAGACGCCCCTGTGGCGACGAGTCGCATTGCCTTCATCGGGTGTGCTCCTTTTCCTCCAACGGCGCTTCGGTAGCGGCCGGGTCTTGGGTTCGGTGTCGTCGGATGAACAGCAGGGCGGCTGCCACCAATGCGAGGACGACGGCGACGACGGTCAGTGTCAACGGGATTCGCACGCCCTGCGATTCGTGATCGAGCTGCTGTGTGTGAGCGCTGTCGAGGGCGGTGAGTTCGACGGAGGTGGGCTCATGACTCGCGGTGACGGTGCCGACCCTGCCCAGTACCGTCGCAGCGCCGCGCTCCGGGGTGGCCGTGGCGGTGATCGCGTAGATCACCCGTGCGGCCAGCGGTCGATGGAAGTACGGGTCGAGCGCGACGGTCACCGTCGCGGTCACCGCGTACACGACGGGGGCGGACGCGCCGAACTTCTATGTGTCGAGGCCGACCGGGATGCGTCCGTCGTTGGCGGCGACCACCTGGGCGAGGGTGACGGTGGTGGGCGCGCCGGTCACCAGGGCGTCGACGGGGATGGCGGGGCTGATCACCTGGGTGTAGCCCGGTGCGGCCACGGTGCCGAATGTCGTGGGGGCGATCGCACTGAGCCGGGGCATCGGCGTGGTCACGTCACCGGACTGCAGGGAGCCGGTCGCCGACTCCGCGGTGGCGTCGTCGACGGTCACCGCGACACCATCGGGTGCCCGCATCGTCGTACCGGCGAGGATTCCGCTGGTGGTGGGCGCCTGGGTGACGGACATGGCCAACGTGGTGGGTGGCAATGACGGCGTGGCGGGCGCGGTCAGGAACACGACCAGCGCCGCGACCGCGGCACCGGCGGCCAGAGCACCCGAGACGAGACCGACCCGACGACGAGGGAACGGTTTTCCGGCGGGCCACAACACGATCCCACCGACGATCAGCACGTAGAGCACCCAGCCGACAACCTCGATCAGCACCGGTTTGGGTTGCAACCCGAGCACGCCGGTCAGCAGCGACGACTGCACCGATCCCGGCCGCACCAGCCAACTCAGGTCGAGGATCTGCTGCTGGCCGGCGTCGAGCCAGCCGGCTTCGTGGGCGGTGTGCAGGGCCGTCATCACCAGGCCCGCCGCCACCAGGACGAGCAGCAGGCCGGTGACCTTGAAGAAGCGTGCCAGGTTGATCCGGACGCCACCGCGGTAGATTCCGTAGCCGAGCGCGATGGCGATCCCGATACCGATGATCGCGCCGGCGGCCGAGGGCACCGCGTTTCCGCAGGCGTTGAAGGCGGCGACCAGAAAGACAGCGGTCTCCAGCCCTTCCCGCAACACTGCGAGAAACGCCATCAGCACGAACGCCGTCGCCGAACCATCGGCCATCGCGTCGGAGGCGGCAGACTCCAAGTCTCCCTTGAGGTCTCGTGAGTGCTCACGCATCCACACGATCATGTAGGTGACCATCGCGACGGCGATCACCCCGATGACGGTCTCCAGTGCCTCCTGCTGGCGTTGCGGGAGATCGCGGGAGAGAACTTCGAGGCCGAGGGCCACGGCGACGCAGATGGCAACGGCCACAACGACGCCCACCCACATCCAGCGCAGGGCGTCGGTGCGGTTCTGCCGGCGCAGGAACGCCGCGATGATGCCGACGATGAGGGCGGCCTCCAGGCCCTCGCGGAGTCCGATGATCGTGTCGCGAGCACGGCCACCCCATCCGGGTCGGGCCGGAAATGCCGGAGTTGCCGGAGCCTGGCCGGGATGCCGGATCACGGTTGACGGCCGTGACCAATGTGGGCGTGGCGCCCGACGTCGGCTCCATGTTCTGACTTTCGGTTATCGCTCGGCCGCGACGGAGGTCCGTCGTTTGGTGAGGCTAACCGATGACAGTAGCGCCTCGGATGGGGAACCGGAACGGCGTGGCCGGAGTTGAGAAGTAAGTCGGGACCATCGGCCCCACGGCGACGCCGCGATGTGGCGATCCGGTGCCCGATGTGTCACCCTGATTCGTTTGTTTGTCCAGGCTGTGAAGTCCACAGGTGTGAGTAGCGGTGAGGTGCAGTGATGTACGGGGGTAGGGGAGTGCGCAGACGTACCGTGGTGGCGGCATCGGCGGTGCTCGCGGTCATCGGTTCGCTGACGTTGACCAGTTGCCTGGATCTGCCGTCGCTGAACCGGCCCGACATCCCCGACGGCATCCCGCCGGCGATGGGCACCCCGCAGCCCTACATCGACATCGATGCCCCCGGACGCACCGCGGCGGAGATGGTGCAGTGGGCGACGCCGATCTCCGAGGCGACCGGTATCCCACTGGTGTCGCTGGAGGCCTACGGCAACGCGGCCGAGATCCAACGGCAGCAACATCCCGAGTGCGGCATCGGGTGGACGACGCTGGCCGGCATCGGTGGGGTGGAGAGCAAACACGGCACCTACCGGGGCGCGCGTGTCGCGGCCAACGGCGACACCTCACCACCCATCCGCGGGGTGCCACTGGACGGTACGCGCGGCAACCTGGAGATCCCCGACACCGATCAGGGTCGACTCGACGGCGACTCCACGCATGATCGGGCGATGGGTCCGTTCCAGTTCATCCCCGAGACCTGGACCCGCTACGGCGTCGACGCCAACGGCGACGGCAAGGTCGACCCCGACAACATCGACGACGCGGCGTTGTCGGCGGCACGGTATCTCTGCGTGTCCTCCGGCGGTGACATGACCACCGCGGCCGGATGGGAGAAAGCGGTGATGGTCTACAACAATTCGATGGCCTACGTCATCAATGTCCGCGACCACGCCAACGCGTATTCGGTGAACGTCCGATACTGATCCCCTCCTCGCCGGAAGAATCGGCGCACATGTTCTAGGCTTTGACGCGTACCCGTCGGCGCCCCAAGATGTCGCCGACCCGTTCATCGAAGGGGCTACACCGTGGCAATCATCGAACAGGTTGGCGCACGCGAGATTCTCGATTCGCGAGGCAACCCGACCGTCGAGGTCGAGGTCGTTCTCGACGATGGAACCTTCACTCGTGCCGCCGTTCCGTCGGGTGCCTCGACGGGTGAACACGAGGCCGTCGAGTTGCGTGACGGTGGCGAGCGCTACAACGGCAAGGGCGTCACCAAGGCCGTCGAGGGTGTCCTCGGTGAGCTGGCCCCGGCCGTGATCGGTATCGACGCCGAGGAGCAGCGTCTGGTCGATCAGGCACTCCTGGACTGCGACGGCACCCCCGACAAAAGCCGCATCGGCGCCAACGCCATCCTCGGTGTCTCCCTCGCCGTGGCCAAGGGCGCCGCCGAATCGGCGGGCCTGCCGCTGTTCCGCTACGTCGGCGGACCCAACGCGCACATCCTCCCTGTGCCCTGCATGAACATCATCAACGGTGGTGAGCACGCCGACAACGGCATCGACTTCCAGGAGTTCATGATCTGCCCGGTCGGCGCACCCACCTTCAAGGAGGCCCTGCGGGCCGGCGCCGAGGTCTACCACGCGCTCAAGTCGGTGCTGCACAAGCAGGGACTGGCCACCGCGCTCGGCGACGAGGGTGGATTCGCCCCCGACCTGGCCAACACCGACGCCGCGATCTCGGTGATCGGCGAGGCCGTCGGCAAGGCCGGCTACAACTTCGGCAAGGACATCGTGATCGCGCTGGACGCGGCCGCTACCGAGTTCTTCTCCGACGGTGTCTACAAGCTCGAGGGCAAGGACTACTCGTCCGACGAGATGGTGCCGTACTACGAGAAGCTGGTCGCCGACTTCCCGATCGTGTCGATCGAGGACGGACTGGCCGAGGACGACTGGGACGGCTGGGCCAAGCTCACCGAGGCCATCGGCGACAAGGTGCAGCTGGTCGGTGACGACCTGTTCGTCACCAACCCGGAGCGCCTCGAGGAGGGCATCTCCAAGGGCATCGCCAACGCGCTGCTGGTGAAGGTGAACCAGATCGGCACGCTCACCGAGACGCTGGACGCGGTCGCCCTGGCCCACAACAACAGCTACAAGACGATGATGAGCCACCGGTCCGGTGAGACCGAGGACACCACCATCGCCGACCTCGCCGTGGCGTGTGCCAGCGGTCAGATCAAGACCGGTGCCCCGGCCCGCAGTGAGCGCGTCGCCAAGTACAACCAGCTGCTGCGCATCGAGGAAGGCCTCGGTGACGCGGCACGCTACGCCGGGGACCTCGCCTTCCCCCGGTTCTCGTTTGGTTCGTGATTAGCTAGGGCCCATGGCAGAGGGCTATGGGCGTTCCCGCGACGATCGGCGTCGGCGGGCGAACGGATCCGCTCGGGATTCGCGTTCCACGGAACGAGCCCGCCGCGCCCGCCGCTCGTCGTCGTCGACGTCGCGTCGTCCGGTCTCGGTGATCGAGACCGGCGAGCAGGAAATCCACTCCGATGACGTCGGAATCGTCGACGAGATCACCGACGACCGTCCACGGCCGAGTCGCCTTCCCCGACGCCGTCCCCCCGTCACGCAGACGATCGCCGGACGGGTCCGGCGGATGGATGCCAAGCGGGCGGTCGTCCTGGCGCTGGTCCTCGGTGTCGTGATCGTCGCGTTGGCACCGTCGCTGCGCAACTACTATGCGGGCCGCACCGAGTACAACCAGATCGTCGAATCCAACGCCCAACTGCGCGAACAAGAAGCCTACTACCAGCAGAAGGTGAACGAGCAGGGCGACCCTGCGTACGTCGAGGCGCAGGCCAGGGCGCGTCTGCAGTTCGTGCGCCCCGGCGAGACCCCGCTGGTGATGATGTACCCCGGCGACGCGGAGCGGCAGGCGCAACAGCAGGCCGCCGAGCAGCACGCCCGCAACCCCTGGTACGGCAATCTGTGGGAGTCGGTGTCGACGCCACCCGACGACGACCGGTGAGCCACGCCTCGCCGGGCCGGTAGGGTTATCCACTCGTGAGCATCTCTGACGACGATCTGGCGATCGTGACCGCGCAGCTGGGACGTGAACCGCGCGGGGCGATCGAGGTCAGCTACCGCACCCCCGATGGGCAGCCGGCGGTCATCAAGACGCGACCGCGCCTGCCCGACGGCACGCCGTTTCCGACCCTGTACTACCTGACCGATCCACGGCTGACCGCCGAAGCGAGCCGGCAGGAGTCGGCCGGGGTCATGAAAGAGATGACCGCACGGCTGTCCGCGGACCCCGAACTGGCCGCCGCCTATCGCCGCGCGCACGAGTCCTACCTCGCCGAACGTGACGAGATCGACTCTCTCGGAACGGATTTCACCGGCGGAGGGATGCCGGACCGGGTCAAATGCCTGCACGTGCTCATCGCCCACTCGCTTGCGAAGGGGCCGGGGGTCAACCCGCTCGGTGACGAGTCCGTCGCGCTGGCAGCAGATTCCGGTCTCCGGGGTAGCGCGATCCCGGCGGACTGGCCGCCGTACACCGCACCGGCCGAAGGCGACCCGTCATGACCGTCGTCGGCGCCGTGGATTGCGGCACCAACTCCATCCGCCTGCTGATCGCGCGTCCGGCCGAGGACGGCCGACTGACCGACATCCGCCGCGAGATGCGTGTCGTCCGACTCGGGCAGGGCGTCGACGCCACCGGCATGTTCGCCGACGAAGCGCTCGAGCGGACGCGGGCAGCGTTGTCGGACTACGTCGACGCGATGGTGGACGCCGGCGTCGAACGCGTCCGGATGGTGGCGACCTCGGCCACCCGGGACGCGTCCAACCGCGACGACTTCTTCGCGATGACGGCCCGGTTGCTCGGTACCGTGGTTCCCGGCGCCGTCGCCGAGGTGATATCCGGAGACGAGGAGGCGCGCCTCTCGTTTCGGGGTGCGGTGAGCGAACTCGACTCGGCCCGTGGGCCTTTCGTCGTGACCGATCTGGGCGGAGGTTCCACCGAGGTGGTCGCCGGCGACGGACATGAGGTGATCGTCGGGTACTCGGCGAACATCGGATGTGTCCGCGTCACCGAACGTGCGTTGCCATCGGACCCGCCGACGGCCGGCGAGGTCGCTGCCGCCGAGGAGTTCATCCGGGAGCGGCTGGCACCGGCATTCGCGGCGGTGCCCGTCGAGCGCGCTCACACCTGGGTCGGCGTCGCCGGCACCCTGACCACCCTCGCGGCCCTGCACCTCGGCCTGACCGAATACGACTCCGACGTGATCCACCTGTCGACCGTGCCGCTCGACGACCTCGACGCGGTCTGCCGTCGACTGGTGGCGATGACACGAGCCGAACGCGCCGCCTTGGGGCCGATGCACCCGGGTCGCGTCGACGTGATCGGTGGCGGTTCGCTGGTGACCATGGAGTTGGCGCGGCAACTCGCCGAGCGGGCCGGGATCACCGAACTCGTCGTCAGCGAACACGACATCCTCGACGGGATCGCGTTGGGGCTACTGGACTGACTGTCTCACCGGTCGTGTGTGTCCCGTTGGTCGGGAGGTGGCTGGTGGGTGTGGCCGGTTTTCCGTTGGTCGAGCCGCCTCGTGCGGGCTTGTGAGCCCGTGGCGTGTGTCCCGTTGGTCGCGGTGGCTGGTGGGTGTGGCAGGTGTTTCGTTGGTCGAGCCGCCTCGTGCGAGCTTGCGAGCCCGTGGCGTGTCGAGACCACCCGCAACCCGAAAACCCTTCCGGGCCAACACCCTTCGCCGGCCACGGCCGAACGGGCAGCGCTCAACCCGGTGCAGCGCCGACGCTCAATCGCGAATCACGACACCGGCGCGCTCGGCGCCCGCAGAGAGATGTTGTTGCAGGCCTCGCAGACGTCCTCGGGAATCACCCCGCGACGCTGAAGGAAACCGAAGATGGTGCAGCCCAGGCAGAATCCGAGTGCGAACTCGAGCGTCGCGGCGACGATCAGGACACCGACGACGATCTGCGCGGCGAGACCGAAGCCGAGCAGGCTCAGAATCAGCGCGGTGGTGCTGACCACCAGACCGATGCCCTGCGCGAACCGCTTCGGCGGACCCGGGACCAACTTCGTCTTGCGCCAGATCTTCGGCGCGATCACCCGCACCGACAACTGGCCGAACGGCGACAACTTGGGTCCCGACAGCACCCGCAGCAGAAATCCGATCGCCAGCACCGCGTAGAGCGCCCAGTGATTGACGACGATCGTCACGACGGCCAGCGCCACCACGAGACCCGCCGTCGAGCGGGCCGCGTAATCGTTGACCGGATTGGGGAAGGTGAACACCGACGGCGCCGACACACTGACCTCCTGGCTCGAACTGCGTAACGGAACCAAGCTACGTGTGTACGTCAGTTGCACCAAATCTTTGACTCAGCGTGCGTGAAACCCAAAAGACCAGGGCAAACGATGCCGGTCAGTCTTCGGACGGGGCGACCGGAGCCTCCATCATCCCCTCGAGAGTCGCGGACTCCCCACCATCCGGAGAGCCCAGACTGTCGGTGTCGGAATCAAGATCCTCGACATCCTGCGGCACCACCGGAGCCTCGATCGACGCCTCCAGATTGGGCACCTCGATATCGGCCTCGATCGCATCGGTATCAGCGACCCCGGCCTCGGCCGGCTCGGCAGGCTCGACATCCAGAAGATCCTCGACGAGGTCGTCGACCAGATCGGCATCGAGGACGCGCGCCTCGTCGGCCTTCGCCTTCTGCGACGCCTCACGCATCTCGAACCCATCGGAGATGATCTCGCCGATCTCCCGCGCGACATCAACCACCGCAGAGGTGATGATGGTGGCGATCTGACCCACATGAGTAGCGGTCGACTCGACGAGTTCCTGGATCAGATCCTTGTTGCGTTCAATACGGTCGACCATGAGTGTCAGTCTCCTTGTCCCCGGGACCGCGACGACGAACGTCCACGCGGCAGTCGCCGATGAGGATACTCTGCATTCGGCGCGGACTCCGTCCGCGCGTGCCCGGCGGGCTGGCAGCACCGCGTCTTCCTCCTCATCGCATTGTCGCTTCGCTCCTCGCTCTTCGTCGTGCAGACGCGGCGCGCCCGCCGGGCGTGGTGGTTGGGTAGCGGTGGGCGAGTTGGATGGGTTGGGTCTTTCTCGCTCTTCGTCGTGCAGACGCACCGCGCCCGCCGGGCGCTGGCTGGTTGGCACAGGCTCCGGCGGGCGTGGTGAATGGCTCTCAGGCGGCGCCGGCCGGCTTCTCCCGCTCGACGACGACGTTCAGGTCATTGTCGTCGCGGGTCATGAAGTTCGGCAGCGACAGCTTCGCGATCTTCATCCACGTCGAGCCCAGCTGACGGCGCAGCGAACCGGTGTTGTACGGCAGTCCGTGGCGTTCGCACACCTCGCGGACCTCGGCGGCCATCTCGGGGTAGCGGCTGGCCGGAATGTCCGGGAACAGGTGGTGCTCGATCTGGTGCGACAGGTTGCCGCTCATGATGTGGAACAGTTCACCACCCTCGATGTTGGCCGAGCCGAGCATCTGCCGCAGGTACCACTGACCGCGGGTTTCGTTCTGGCACTCCTCGGAGGTGAACGTCTGCGCCCCGGTGGGGAAGTGGCCGCAGAAGATGATCGAGTACGCCCAGACATTGCGCACCAGGTTCGCGGTGGCGTTGCCCAGCAAGGTCGGGATGAACATCGGGCCCGACAGCGCAGGGAAGACCACATAGTCCTTGAGGACCTGTCGACTTGCCTTGCGCCACATGCCCTTCACCAGGCCCTTGACGTCGCTCCACTTGCGCTTGCCGGCGACGAGGTTCTCCGCCTCGAGATCGTGGAGCATCACACCCCACTCGAAGAGCAGCATCAGCGCCGTCGCGTACCCGAGGTTGCCCAGATAGTACGGATTCCACTTCTGATCCCGCGCCATCCGCAGGATGCCGTAGCCGATGTCACGGTCCTCGCCGAGGATGTTGGTGAAGGTGTGATGCAGGTAGTTGTGGCTGTGCTTCCACTGATCGCCGGGACACACGTTGTCCCACTCGAATTCACGGGAGTTGTAGGTGTCCTCCCGCATCCAGTCGTACTGGCCGTGCATCACGTTGTGGCCGATTTCCATGTTGTCGAGAATCTTCGACACCGACAACGCGGCCACCCCCGCGACCCACGCCGGCGGGAAGAAGCCGGCGAACAACAATGCGCGCCCGGTGAATTCGAGGCCACGCTGGGTGCGGATGATCTTGTAGAGGTACTCGCGATCCTTGGTGCCCAGGTCGGCGACGACCCGGGCGCGGATCTCGTCGAGCTCACGGCCGAGCTGCTCGACCTGCTCGTAACTCAGGTGCAGGGTGTTCCGGTCCTCCGACGGGGTCGGCGGAAGAACCTGCAGGGCGGGGAGATTCGGGGTGCTCTCGACGATCTCCGGAGTGGGGACGATGTTGGTTGCCATGTCTAAACCTCGATTTCGACGTCGCCGACGGGTGCATTGATGCACAACTGGATCTGGGTGTCGGATTCGGTATCGGTCTCGCCGGTCAGCACATTGCGGGTGCATCCCGACTTCTTGATTGCGGTGCAGGAAAAGCAGATCCCCATGCGGCAGCCCGACTCCGGGGTCAGTCCCGCAGATTCGGCCTGGTCGAGGATCGTGCGACCGTCGTTGGTCGCCGACGCGCCCGAACGGCTGAACGTGAGTTCGCCGTGGACGGGCTCGTTGGGGTCGACGGCGATGGGTGCGGCGAGGGTGAACGCCTCGCTGTGCACGCGTGCCGTCGGATTGTGGGCGTCGTAGTACTCGAACACGGCATCCATCAGTGCGGCCGGACCGCAGACGAAGACATCGGAACCGTCATGTCCGGTGATGCCGTCGAGATGGGTGGCCGTGAAATGACCCGTGGACCCCTCTTCGCCGCCGCGTGTGTAGAAGATCCGCAGGTCGAGATTCGGGTGAACCGCGGCCAAGGCGGACAGCTCCGCTCGGTACGCGAGATCGGCCGGGGTGCGTGCGTAATGCACGAACGTGATCGTGCCGGGATAGCCATTCGAGACGAGCGTACGCAGCATTGAGAGTGCAGGTGTAATGCCGCTGCCGCCGCTGATGAAGACCGGCGCCCCGACACCGCCGGCCGGTAGTGTGAAGTCGCCGGATGCCTGGGACAGTCCGTACACATCGCCGACGCGGGCGTGTGCTCGCAGGTGTCGGGAGACGTGGCCGTCATCATGGGCGGTGATGGTCAGTTCCACGGTGCCGTCCGGCCCGGCCGATGCGTTGGCGGGGGAGAAGCAGCGTGTCTGGCGAACGCCGTCAACAACGACGCTGAGCTGCACAAACTGTCCTGCTTCGTGGCCCTTCCACTGGCGTGTCGGAGTGAGGGTCAGTCGGACGGTGCGAGGTGTCGGATGCTCGACGCGGGTCACCCGGGCGCGCAGGTCGCGCCAGGTGAGCATCGGGTCGACGAGTTCGAGATAGCGGTCGACCGGATGCGGCGACATGGTCGCCTCGACGATCGAGGAAAAGAGTTCGGGAAAGCGGATGCTCATGGGGCTGGCTCCGTTCGTCTCACTCGGTTTGAGTGAACATCTGTACTCCGAACAGTGTGGCATGATCCGGGCCCCGCTCGTCAAGGGAAAACGGCAACCCTGACTTCCTGTCTGGTCACAGCATGACCTCGGTAGTGATTGACATCACTACCGAGGCTTGCGATAGTGGCGTCAGTTGAATTTGAGCTCAACTTCATCCTGGTTCGCACAATCACAAGCACAATCACAGGAGAGCGGTATGGCAGGAGATAGGTCCGCAGAACGAGTGCGCGCGCAGGTGCCGACGAGTTCCGACACCCACGGCAGGCGCGCCCACCGAAAACTCCTCACCGCCGGGCTCGTCGGAAGCTCCATCGAGTGGTACGACTTCTTCCTCTACGGCACCGCGGCCGCGCTGGTGTTCCCGCACATCTTCTTTCCCGGTTCGTCGCCGTTCGTGGCAACCCTGTTGTCCTTCAGCACGTTCTGGGCCGGCTTCGTCGCACGGCCCGTCGGCGGTCTGATCGCCGGCCACTACGGCGACAAGTACGGGCGCAAACCGGCGGTCGTCGTCTCCCTGTTCGTGATGGGGGCGTGCACCTTCCTGATCGGCTGCCTGCCCACGGCGGGCGCGATCGGTGTCGCGGCCCCGGTCCTGCTGGTGCTGTTGCGATTCGCGCAGGGACTGGCGTGCGGTGGTCAGTGGGGCGGCATCGTCTTGTTGCTCACCGAATCCGCGAGCCCCAAACGTCGTGGATTCTCCGGCACTTTCGGGCAGATGGGTGTCAGTTTCGGTGTGCTGCTGGGCAATCTGATCTTCGTCGGAACGAGTTCGTCGGTGTCCAACGAGGCCTTCCTGTCCTGGGGCTGGCGGATACCGTTCCTGCTGTCGGCGGTGCTGTTCCCGGTGGTGTATTTCATCCAGACCCGCGTCGAGGACTCACCGGAGTTCAAGGAACTCGAGCGGCAGGTCGCCGCCGGCAAAGAGGTCGTGCCCCAGGCGCCACTGCTGGAGGCGATCAAGGGCAGCTGGCGCACCATCCTGCTCGGCTGTGGTCTGCTGGCCGCCACCAACGCGCTGTTCTACATCTCGATCGCCGGCGTGCTGAGCTACGCCACGGCCGCACTGGACATGAACCGTAACGAGCTGCTCACCATGTCGATGCTCAGTTGCCTGATCTCGGTGCCGGTCGTGGCGTGGTCCGGCTGGATGTCGGACCGCATCGGCCGTCGGCCCTTGATCATGGTGGGCGCGGTGGGAATCGTCGTCTGGGCCTTCCCGTACTTCTGGCTCGTCAACACGGCCAACCTCACCGCGTTCTTCGTCGCGGTCACCGTCGGATCGATCTTCCAGTCGATGACCTACGGGCCGGTCGCCGCCTACATGGGTGAATTGTTCGCCCTGAACGTCCGGTACTCGGGTGCGTCGCTGGCCTACCAACTCGCCGCCATCACGATCAGTGGCGGTACGCCGTTCATCATGACCGCACTCATCGAAGAGACCGGCACCACGACGGTGGTCGCGGTGTTCGTGGCGCTGATGGGTGTGATCACCTTCGCCTCGGCGTGGCGTCTGCGTGAAACCAACCCCGCGTCGGTCCGCAGCGATCCGCAGGCACTCCCGGGACTGGCGCACGCGGTCTGACACGCGCACGAACTGCGGCGTCCACCGGGGTGACCGGTGGACGTCGCAGTGTGTGCCACATCCGGAACCCGCCGTCGATGAACGGGCCGGCTGCGCGAGGATGATCTGACAGCACGATCGAAGGAGCGTGAGATGACGGTACCGACGCCGGCGACGGTGTTCGTCGCGAATCGGGGCGAGATCGCCTTGCGGATCATTCGCACCGCCCGAGAACTGGGATACCTCACCGTTGCCGTGTACGCGGCAGACGACGCCGACGCCCCACACGTGTCCGCGGCGTCGATCGCGATCGCGCTGCCGGGTGTCGGTGCCTCGGCCTACCTGAACATCGCGGCGATGGTGCAGTCGGCCCTGGATGCCGGCGCGACACTCGTCCACCCGGGCTACGGATTCCTCAGTGAATCAGCCGAATTCGCGCACGCCTGTGACGAGGCCGGACTGACCTTCGTCGGCCCGGACGCCGAGACGCTCGAGTTGTTCGGAGACAAGGCGGCCGCCCGGTCGGCGGCCGTTGCGGCAGGCGTGCCGGTTCTCGACGCCACCGACGGCGGAATCGACGAGGCCACCGCGCAATGGTTTCTGCTCGCTCATCCGGCCGGAATCATGCTCAAGGCGATCGCCGGCGGCGGTGGCCGCGGAACGCGTCCGGTGACCGATCCCGAGGATCTCGGTGAGGCATTCCGGGTGTGCACTTCCGAGGCCGAGATGGGTTTCGGCACCGGAGCGTTGTTCGCCGAGGAGCTGCTCCGCGGAGCACGCCACATCGAGGTGCAGGTGGTCGCTTCGCGCGACGACGCCGGGGTGACGCACGCTCTCGCGCTCGGCGACCGTGACTGCAGCGTGCAGCGGCGCCGGCAGAAACTCGTGGAGATCGCACCGGCGCAGGATCTTGACGCGCACGTGCGGTCCGCGTTGCATCGGTCGGCGGTGACCTTGTGTGCGCAGAGCAGGTATCGCGGGCTGGCCACCGTCGAGTTCCTGGTCACCGGAGACTCGTTCGTCTTCCTGGAGGTCAACCCACGAATTCAGGTGGAACACACCATCACCGAAGAGGTGACCGGCGTCGACCTCGTCGAGGTCGGGCTGCGGGTCGCCGAGGGGTGTGCTCTCGACGAACTGGGGTTGCCCGCCGGTGTGACCGTGGTGGGCGATCAGGTGTCGGGGGCGGTGGCATCCAGCCGCGGAATCGCGATCCAGGCTCGCATCAATACCGAGACCATCGGACCCGATGCGGCCACCACCCCCGATTCCGGTGTGTTGACGGTCTTTTCGCCACCGACCGGCCCCGGTATCCGCGTGGACACGTATGGCCGTCCCGGTCTGGTGATCAGCCCCCGCTACGATTCGTTGCTGGCCAAGGTGATCGGCCACGTACGTCACGATGACTTTGCCGCCGCGGTCCGCAAACTCGACGCCGCGTTGGCGGACTTCGCCATCGAAGGGGTCTCGACCACGATCGCGGTGCTCCGCGCGGTGTTGGCGGACAAGGAGTTCGGCGCAGGTGCTGTCGGCACCGACTACTTCGAGCGGCGGATCGCCGACTTTGCTCCGGCAGAGCCGCTGGCCAACGATCCATCGGAGCGTCGGGACGAGGTGCAGGTCGGGGAGGACGAACAGGTGTTGACCGCGCCGATGGCCGGAGTGGTTGTTGATCTGCCGACCGTGGGCGTCGTCATCCCCGCACATGCGCCGATCGTGGTCCTTGAGGCGATGAAGATGGAACATGTTGTCTCGCTGCCTCATCCGGTTGAAGTTCGTCGGGTGCTGGGCGACCCTGCCCGGGCGGTACCTGCCGGTGAAGCGTTGGTGGTCCTGGCCGGCGTTGATGGGCGTACTGTCGCGGTCGAGGTCGATGTGATCGATCCCGACGAGGTCCGCGAGGATCTCGCCGAGATCCTCCGTCGTCACGATGTCACTCGCGACGACGCTCGTCCCGCGGCGGTGGCCAAGCGACACGCGCAGGGGCGCCGCACTGCACGTGAGAACCTCGCCGATCTGGTCGACGAGGGCAGTTTCATCGAGTACGGTGCGTTGGCGTTGGCCGCGCAGCGCACCCGTCGCAGCGAAGAGGACCTGATCGCCAACACGCCGGCCGACGGCCTCGTGGGCGGTGTGGCCACGATCGGTGCCGATCAGGTGGGTGCGGCGGCAGCGGAGGCGGTGGTCGTCTCCTACGACTACACCGTCCTTGCCGGTACCCAGGGGATGCGCAATCACGCCAAGACCGACCGCCTACTGGAGATCGCGAGGCGTAAGCGGATTCCGTTGGTGCTTTTCGCCGAAGGTGGCGGCGGTCGTCCCGGCGACACCGATGCGCTCGGTGCCGCGGGTCTGGAACTCGATACCTTCCGCTCGATGGCCGGATTGCGTGGCGTCGTACCCACTGTTGCCATCGTGTCGGGGCGGTGTTTCGCCGGGAACGCCGCACTGGCTGGTGCGTGTGATGTTCTCATCGCCACCCCCGATGCCAACATCGGCATGGGCGGGCCGGCGATGGTCGAGGGTGGCGGACTCGGTGTGTATCGCCCCGAGGAGATTGGACCCATAGATGTGCAATCGCGAAACGGAGTGGTCCACGTCGCGGCGCGCGACGAGGCCGACGCCGTCGCCAGTGCGCGACAATACCTCTCGTACTTCCAGGGAGATCTGGACGAGTGGGAGGCGCCCGATGCGCGCCTTGCCCGACATGTGGTCCCGGAGAATCGGTTGCGCGCCTACACTATCCGCTCGGCCATCGATGCGATAGCCGACGTCGATTCGGTTCTGGAGCTGCAACGCGATTACGGCATCGGCATGGTCACCGCGCTCATCCGGGTCGAGGGTGTCGCCTACGGCGTTCTCGCAAATTCCAACGCACACCTGGGCGGTGCGATCGACGCCGACGCCGCCGATAAGGCCGCGGAGTTCCTCACACTCTGCGAAGCACACCGACTGCCTGTTGTGACGCTCTGCGACACACCGGGTTTCATGGTCGGTCCCGAATCCGAGACGGACGCCACGGTGCGCCGGTTCGGGCGTATGTTCATTGCCGGGGCGCGACTGACGGTCCCGTTCGGCATGATCATCCTCCGCAAGGGCTACGGTCTCGGTGCGATGGCCATGGCCGGCGGCTCGTTCCACGCACCCGAGTTCACGGTGGCGTGGCCGACGGGCGAGATCGGCGCCATGGGTTTGGAAGGCTCTGTGCGGCTGGGCTTTCGGAAGGAACTCGAAGCGGTGACCGATCCTGGTGAGCGTGCTGCACTCTTCGACGAGCTTCTCGCCAAGGCGTACGCACATGGCAAGGCGCTGCAGTCGGCCACCACCTTCGAACTCGATGACGTCATCGATCCCGCGACCTCTCGTGACTGGATTCGGCAACTGGCGAGATCACGGAACCGCCAATGACCTGCGGTCGATGAGGGTACGGCCGCACCGTTCGAGCCGACCCATTCCGTTGGTCGAGCCTCACCACCCGTTGGTCGAGCCGTCCGTCCCGCCGGTCGAGCCGGTCCGGAGCGATAGCCGCCGCGTTGAGCTCCGTCGAAACGGAGGACCGTGTCGAGACCCTCGTAAGGCAAGGCTGTAACTCCCCACCGCCACAACGTTTCTGTGGTCGTGAGGCCGGGCGGCCAGTACCGGTGGGCGAGGCTGGTTCAGGACGTATCGAGCCAGTAGTGGAGCCGGGCGGCCAGGACACGTTCGATCCGGCTGTTGCGTGGGTTCATGCCGATGGCGGCCAGTTCCTCGAGCTCACGTTCACGGTCGGCATCGCTGGTACGGATGCCGCCATCACGGATGCGACGTTCGCGTGCCTGATCTTCGGTGGTCGTGTCGCTGACACGGATCCTGGTGTGCGAGGCACGTTCGAGCCCGGCAATGGTGGCAGGGTCGTCGGGATCGTCGGTGATCGGAACACCGTCGCCGTCGAAGATGACCAGGTCGATCTCCCCGGTGTTGGTGACACCAGGTTCGTCGGGGTGCTCGTCGCCTGCGGCGTCGGGCCCGTCCCGTTGGTCGGGTGGTCGGGGCTCGACCGGATCGGGTTGGGCTGCGCCCGAATCATATTCGTCGACGGCTGGGTCGGGCCGGTCAGCGACGCCGGACTCGTGGTCGTCGTCCTGGTCGACGCTGTCTGCGATGTCGATGCTGTCGCCGATGGTCGACGAGTCGACGGTCGGAGCGTGATCGTCACTCGAAACCCCACAGTCGGACGGGGTTTCGGCCTCCACGGTTGCCGGGGTTTCGGCGTCGTGGCGGCTGTCGGCGTCGGGATCGGCCGGTTCGTCGATGTGGGTATCGACCGGCTCGGCCTCACCATTTACGTCACCGTCAGCGGCTTCGGCTTCGACATCAACAGCCTCGGCATCGACGATGTCGGCGTCGACCATGGCGGCGTCACCCGAGTCGGTGTCTGCGGGTTCGGTTGCGCCGGCACCACAATCGGCACTGCTGGTGTGCTCGCTGTGGATCTGGTCGCGGATCTGGTCGAGTTTCTGCTCGTACAGGGCGGTGATGTCGGGGTGGTCGTTGACGACCTTCGGGTTTGCCGGCATGCCGGGTTCGGCGTTGAGTTGCCACCAGCACCGTCCGGCGAGGGGGCCGTCTTCGTAGATGCCGGTGGTGTACTGCCCGGGGTTCGGGCCGACCATCCGGTTGTGCGGCCCACACGCGGGGGCGAGGTCGGTGATGTCGGTTTTCCCGCCATCAGCCCAGTCCTCTTTGGCGTGATGCATTTCCGAATGCGACGCGGGTTGTCCGCAGCCGGGGAACGAGCACACTTCGCCACCGGTGCGGGAGAACGACGCGATCCGCTGCTCGGTCGACGCCAACCGTCGGGACCGCCCGAGATACAGGGGCAGGTCGATGGCGTCGGAGAACACCGCCAGGAACTGCTGCACATCGGTGGGATCCTCGATGTCCCCCAACGCGCTCAGTAAATCCGGAATCGGAATCGTCGAACCCGAAGCTGTGGTGGCATACCCGGCGCCGGCCAGCAGATCGGTCACGAACGCTTTCGCGATCAACGCGACCGGCAAACCCCGATGAGTCTTGCCGAGCACCCCTTCTTTCATCGCCGACACCAACAACACGTGCATCGCATCAAGATTGCGTTGCGCCTGGCTGCGGTCGTCACGCTTGACCGCGGCCGCGAGTTGGTCGGGGTCGGCGTCACCGATCGCACCGGTGGGCGATTCGGCATCCTCCAAGTTGTTCATTCCGGGTTTGGCCCAGGCGTCGAGCATGGTGTCCCACAGGGCGCGGGTGACCGGGGGTAGGTGCCCGTTGAGTTTCGCCATCCCATCGACCCGGGACTGGTTGATCCACAGATTGCGGCGCTGTTGGCGTTCCTTCTCCTCCACCAACTGCCCGTCGGGGTCGAGGTGCGCCAGAATCCGGGCACCCATCTTGGTGATGTCGGCGGGGATGTGTTCGGTGGCTTTCTCACCCAAGGTTTCTTCGGCGGCGACCTTCTTGTCATGCGGGACCGCGCCCGGGATCTTGTCCAGGGCTTCCAACGCCGCCGACAGGTGGGTGTGACCGATCAGGCCCTTCTCATAGGCGGCCGACAGGGTGGGGTATTTCGGTTCCTCCGGTTGTCCGGTCAGTCCGTGGAACCGGGCGGTGGCTTTCATGTGCGCGATGCGCATGGTGGGTTGCGCGATCCGCAGATCGAAGTTCAGAAAGTTGGACAGGCTGACTTTGCCGACTTTGCGGTGCACATTGCGATCCGAGATTTCCAGGATCGCGCGGTCGCCTTGGAAGTGGGTGCGGGTGGCGATCTGTTCGGACAGTCTTGCTGCTTCGATGACCTCGGTGTCCGAGCATGCGGTCATCGGAGTCTGGGCCAACTCGTCGAGCAACGCGTTGATCTGGTGCATCAGCTGCAGTGGTTGCGACATGGGAGTGTCGGTGGTGTCTGTCATGCTGATGTCACCTCCCCCGAGAAGGCCGTTGTGGCGTATGTGTTCTATTATAGCCACTTTTACAAGACTCGCAAGTGTTTTCTATTCACAGGTTGTGCATACGTGAGTGTGGTTGGGGTGGTGCAGTTTTCAGCGTCGGCTTGCGAGGTCTCGACACGGTCCTCCGCTAGCGCTCCGGACCGGCTCGACCGGCGGGATAAGGGGCTCGACCGGCGGGATAAGAGACTCGACCGACGGGATAGAGACTCGACCGACGGGATAGAGACTCGACCGACGGGATAGAGACTCGGCCAGCGGGGTGGGGCTCTGCCAACGATCTGGGGTCTCGATCGGCGAGACGAGGGTGCTCGACCGGCGAGACGAGGGTGCTCGACCGGCGAGAAGGGGTGCTTGACCGGCGAAATGTGGGGCTTGATCGGTGAGACGAGTGTGCTCGACCGCCGGGCGGGGGAGTGCTCGGCCGGCCGATCGGGACTCAGCCGACGGATGAGCGCTCGACCGGGCGAAGTGCGGTTCGGTCGATCTGCCGTTTGAGGATCTTGCCGGTCGAACCTTTGGGTAGGGCGTCGGTGAACGCGATGATTCGTGGAATCTTATACGCGGACAGTCGCTCCCGGCACCATGCTGTGATCTCTTCGGCGGTGGCGGCCGCCTCGGGTCGAAGGGCCACGACTGCTGCCACTTCCTCGCCGTAGTGATCGTCGGCGATCCCGATGACGGCCGCCTCCACAACGTCGGGGTGCGCGTACAGTACTTCTTCGACCTCACCGGGATACACGTTGTAGCCGCCGCGGATGATGAGATCCTTGACGCGGTCGACGATCCGGAGATCACCGTCGTCGTCGAACTCGCCGAGATCGCCGGTCCGGAACCAACCGTCCGGTGACAGCACGGCCGCGGTGGCGTCGGGCATGCGCCAGTAGCCCTTCATCACCGTGTCGCCCTTGATGAACACCTCGCCGACAATGCCGGTCGCGCAGCGCTTTCCGTCGCTGTCCCGGATTTCGATCTCCGTGCGTGGCGCCACGGATCCGGTGGACCCGATCTTTCCGCCGCGATCGATGTCGTTGAAGGTCGCCATCGCCGTCGTCTCGGTCAAGCCGTAGCCCTCGAGGAGGGTGCAATCGAATCGCTTTTCAAACGCCTTCGCGATGTCGCCGGGCAATGATGCGCCACCCGACACCGCCACCCGCAACTGTGCGAAATCGGCGGCGGCGTCGTCGGGAACGTTGTGCAGCATGGCATTCCACATGGTCGGCACGCCACACATGATGGTGAGGCGGTCACGACGCAGCATGTCGAGCATTCCCTCGGGACTGAACCGCGGCAGCAGCGAAACCGATGCGCCCGAGGTGAAGCCGGCCATCATCACCGAGGCCTGGCCGAACACGTGGAACAGTGGCAGGCCGGTGCCGATACGGTCATCGGCGGTACCGCGACTCAGAGACGCGGCGATCTCGCCCGCTGCAAGGAGATTGCCCACCGTCAGTTCCGCGCCCTTGGGCTTCCCGGTGGTGCCGGAGGTGTACAGGATCGCCGCGGTGTCCTCGCGATCGCGATCGGCGGGAGCGTCGATGCGTCGGTCGCCGGACGGTGCGCCGGGCAGGAGGTCGATGACGTCCACGCCGACGGCGTGCGCGGCATCGGTGACCGCCGGTCCGAGTTCATGCCAGCGAATGGCGAGTGCGGCAGAGGAATTGGTCAAGAAGTACTCGATCTCCGCCGCAGTCGACATGGTGTTCACCGTGATGACGGTGGCGCCGAGCGCCTGCACGCCGAGATAGGCGACGGCGAACTCGGGAACCGACGGTGCGGCGAGGAGCACCCGGTCACCCGGGCGCACGCCTGCAGTGAGGAGACCGCCCGCATACGTCAGCGCCATCTCGTACAGATCGTGATAGGACCATTGGGTCCCTTCCGCGCGGAGCGCGACCGCTTCCGGGGTGGTGACGGCGTGGTGGCGGACAGGGTCGAGGACCGAGGGCATGCGGGAACTCCTGTGGTTAGGGGGATCAGAATCGGTGAATGGTGCTGGTGGCCGTCATGAGTCGGCGGCGACGACCCGGCCGAGAGACTCCGCCACCATCACCGGCTTGTCCGACCCCTCGCACTCGAGGGTCTGTGAGGTGACCACCTGGATTCCGCCGGGAACCTCGTCGGCCGAGATCACCGACACCCGCATGCGCACACGAGAACCCACCGGCACCGGTGCCGGAAAGCGAACCTTGTTGTAGCCGTAGTTCAATGCATGCGCGAAGCCGTCGAACCGCAGCAGTTGCCCGGACAGATGCGGGCCGAGCGACAGGGACAGCAAACCGTGGACGATGGTCGTTCCGAGTGGACTCCCCGCGGCGCGGGCCGGATCGATGTGAATCCACTGATGGTCATCGGTGGCGTCGGCAAACGCGTTCACCCGGTTCTGACTCACCTCGTACCACGGCGTAGGACCCAACTCGACGCCGATCAATGACCGCAGGTCGGCGGCGTTCGCGGGGCGGACGGGCAGTGTGAGTGCAGGCATGGACGCCTCCTGTATGGGTGTGGGGATGGCATGAGTTGAACTTGATTCCGACTTCAACTATAGATGATGGAGAGACCCAGGTCACTGTCGAAAGGTGAAATTGCATGTCGCTCGCAGATCTGACGGGCCGGACCGCGGTGGTCACCGGCGCGTCGCGCGGAATCGGATTCGCCGCCGCCACAGCTCTGGCCGCCGCCGGTGCCAACGTCGTGGTGACATCACGGAACGCGGAAGCGGCAGTGGCTGCCGCACAACAGATCGGACCGGAGGTGCTCGGCATCGGTGCGCACGCGGCCGAGGAGGACCAGGCTCGCGCGTGCATCGAGAAGACGATGGAGTGCTTTGGCTCCGTGGACATCCTGGTCAACAACGCCGGAACCAATCCCGCTTACGGGCCGCTGATCGCCCAGGACCACGCACGGTTCGCCAAGATCATGGACGTCAATGTCTGGGGACCGTTGATGTGGACGGCCATCGCCGTCGAGAGGTGGATGGGGGAGCACGGTGGATCGGTCATCAACACCGCCTCCATTGGCGGTCTCGGTCATGAGCCGATGATCGGGCTCTACAACACGTCCAAAGCTGCCCTGATATACGCGACCAAGCAACTGGCACTGGAACTCTCACCTCGAGTCCGGGTCAACGCCGTCGCGCCGGGCGTGGTGCGGACCCGCCTGGCCGAGGCGCTCTGGAAGGAACATGAGGCCCAGGTGGCCGACGTGACAGCACTCGGGCGCATCGGTGAACCCGACGACATCGCCTCCGCCATCACTTATCTCGCCTCCGATGCGGCGTCCTGGATGACCGGCGAGATCATGATTGTGGACGGTGGTCAGCATCTCGGGGATGCCGCGCCGTATCGATCCGACGCACTTGCCGCACACTGACCAACCACCGCACGACACCAGGAGACCTTGTGGACCACTCCGCCGACGCGGTTGAGACCGAACTGCACACCCGGGTGAGGGAGCTGCTCGACACGCGCGACCCGGCCACCACGCCCGCAGCCGACTTCCTGGGTGCACGATTCGACGCCGGACTGGCCTGGGTGCACTTTCCGAAAGGGTACGGCGGTCTCGGTATCGCGCAGACCCACCAGGCGCAGGTCGACGCCGCCCTCGACGCGGCCGGTGCACCGGGACCCGCCAAGAGCCGCAACGGGATCGGACTGGGAATGGCCGCGCCGACCATCGCCGCGCTCGGCACCGACGAACAACGCGCCAGGTTCCTGCGTCCGCTCTACACCGGTGAACACATCTACTGTCAACTCTTCAGCGAACCCGGTGCCGGATCCGACCTCGCCGCGGTCGCCACCCGCGCCGTCCGAGACGGCGACGAGTGGATCGTCAACGGACAGAAGGTCTGGACCTCCGGCGCCCACAACGCCCAACGCGCCATTCTGGTGGCGCGCACCGATCCGTCGGCGCCCAAACACGCCGGGCTGACCTACTTCATCGTCGACATGGCCGACCCCGGCATCGAGATCCGGCCGCTGCGCCAGATCACCGGCGAAGCCGAGTTCAACGAGGTGTTCCTCACCGACGTCCGCATCCCGGACGCCAACCGCATCAGCGACATCGGCAACGGTTGGCGGGTGGCCACCACGACACTCAACAACGAGCGCGTCGCCATCGGTTCGGGTGCACCACGCGAAGGCGGCATGATCGGCAAACTTGCCGACCACTGGCGCGCCGACCCCGACGTCCGCGACCCGTCGAAACTCGACACCCTGATGCGACTCTGGGTCGATGCCGAGGTCACCCGACTCACCGGCGAACGACTCCGCGGGCAACTCGCAGCCGGTCAACCCGGACCCGAGGGATCGGCGATGAAACTGGCCTTCGCCCGTCAGGCCCAACAGATCTCGGGCTTCGATCTCGAGATCTCCGGATCTGCCGGCCTACGCTACGACGACTGGTCACTGCGCCGACCCGAAAGCGTGGACTTCACCGGCCGCGACGCCGGTTACCGCTACCTGCGCGCCAAGGGCAATTCGATCGAGGGCGGCACCTCGGAGATCCTGCGCAACGTCGTCGCCGAACGTGTACTCGGACTGCCCCCCGAACACCGCGTCGACAAAGACGTCGCCTGGAAGGACCTGCCCCGATGATCACCCAGCCTGCCGCAGCCGACCTCGACTACTCCGACACCGAAGTCGCGCTGCGGGATTCGGTGCGTCGACTCTTCTCCGACCGACTCCCGACCGACGTCGTGATGAGCTCCTACGACAACCCGGCGCCCGACGTCAGCGGAGTGTGGAAGACCCTCGCCGTCGACCTCGGACTCGCCGGCCTCCTCGTTCCGGAAAGCCTCGGCGGCGCAGGAGCATCCGCGCGTGAGGCTGCCGTCGTCTGCGAGGAGATCGGCCGAGCCGTCGCACCGGTGCCCTACCTCTCGTCGGCGGTCCTGGCGACACTGGCCCTGCTCAACGCCGGTGACACCGACACCGTTGCGCGACTCGCGGAGGGTGCGATCACCGCGGCCCTCGTGGTGCCGTTCTCGGCGGCGGCCGTCGATCCGGTGGTGACCGCGCACGACGGCACCGTGTCCGGGCGCGTCGACACCGTCGCCGGTGCCGCCGAGGCCGACATCCTGGTGGTCCCGGCGATCGGCGATGATGGCACCGAACTTCATGTGGTGGAATCGACTTCGCCCGGTGTGCACGTTCGTCCGATTCTCGCCCTCGACATGACCCGTCCGTTGGCGGACGTGGAGTTCACCGCCGCCCCCGCCCGACGCGTCGACACGCGCGATCCCGATCATGCGCTCCGCACCGCTCTGCGGACGGCCTCGGCGCTGCTCGCCTCCGAACAGTTGGGGGTCGCCCAGTGGTGCTTCGACACCACACTGGCATATGTGAAGGACCGCAGGCAGTTCGGCCGACAGATCGGCTCCTACCAGGCCATCAAACACCGATTGGCCGACCTGTGGCTGGAGGTCAGCTCGGCGGGTGCCGCAGCCCGCTACGCCGGCGACACCATCGCCCGCGACGACGACGCCGGGATCGCCGCGCATGTCGCGGCATCGTACTGCGGTGACACCGCGGTCAGGGCCGCCGAGGAATGTGTGCAACTGCACGGCGGGATCGGCATGACGTGGGAGTACCCGGCGCACCTGTACCTCAAGCGCGCCAAGGCCGATCAGATCGCACTCGGCGACGGCTACTGGCACCGGGCCCGCCTCGCCGAACTCGTCGCTCTGCCCCCGAACTGACCCGACACCACCAATGACACATTCACACAACACCTTTGGAGGAGGCACCCTGATGAGAAGCTGGCGAGTGCACGAACTCGGCGAACCCACCGATGCCCTGAGCCTCGACGAGATCGACGAGCCCACCCCGGGACCCGGCCAGGTGAAGGTGAAAGTCCTTGCCGCACCGGCCAACTTCCCCGACGTGCTGCTGTGTCGAGGCGAGTATCAGATCAAGCCGCCGTTGCCGTTCACGCCGGGAGTCGAATTGTGCGGTGAGGTCGTCGAGATCGGCGACGACGTGACCCGCGCGGTCGTCGGAGACCGCGTCGTCGGCACGCCGATCCTGCCCGGCGGCGCCTTCGCCGAGTACGCGCTGATGCAGCAGAGGTCGGTCTTCGCCGCGCCCGATGCGCTCGACGACGCCGAGGCCGCAGCCCTGACCATCGGCTACCAGACCGCGTGGTTCGCCCTGCACCGTCGCACCCAGATCTCGGCCGGCGATGTCCTGCTGGTGCACGCCGCTGCCGGCGGCGTCGGCAGCGCCGCCGTGCAGCTCGGCAAGGCCGCCGGAGCCCGTGTCGTCGGAGTGGTCGGTGGCGATGAGAAGGCGCAGTATGTGCGTGAGCTGGGCGCCGACCTCGTCGTCGACCGTCATACCGAGGATGTCGTCGCCGCGGTGAAGGACTTCACCGACGGCCACGGCGCCGACATCGTCTTCGATCCCGTCGGCGGCGACGCATACGCGGGCTCGACGAAGTGCATCGCATTCGAGGGCCGGATCGTCGTGATCGGATTCGCCGGCGGCACCATTCCGCAGCCGGCGCTCAATCACGCGCTGATCAAGAACTACTCGATCGTCGGGCTGCATTGGGGGCTCTATCAGACCAAGAATCCGGAGGTCATCGACGATTGTCATGCCGAGCTGCTGCGACTGGCCGACAAGGGCCTGGTCACGCCGCTGATCTCGGAGCGACTCGCGTTCACCGATGTGGCCGATGGTCTGAGTCGGCTGGGTGCCGGCACCACGGTCGGACGCCTGGTCTTCCTGCCCTGAGCTGCTCCGGGAGCCGGCGCGCGCCGCGATAGACTCACCCGGTGACCCGAACCCGACGTTCCTCGACGCGCCCCGCGCGGGATTCGGACACCGAGAGCCGCGCCGACAAGAAGAACCGGACACGGCAGGCACTGCTCGACACCACCCTGGAACTGGTGAGTGAACGCAGCTTCGCCACCATCAGCCTGCGTGAGGTCGCCCGTGGCGCGGGGATCGTGCCGACCGCGTTCTATCGGCACTTCGCCTCGATGGAGGATCTCGGCGTCACCCTGGTCGAGGACTCGATGCGCATCCTGCGCCGAACCCTGCGGGAGGGCAGGCGTGACCTCGCGGCGCGGCAGGCGTTGCCGACCGCGCAGAATTCACTGGCCATCCTGCTGCGGCACGTCCATGACAACGAGACCGCGTTTCGCTTCCTGGTCCGGGAGCAGCACGGCGGTGTCGCCGAGATCCGTCGCGCCATCGACACCGAGTTGCGGCTGTTTTCCAAGGAACTCGCCATCGACCTGTCGCGGCTACCCGATCTCGCGCAGTGGCAGCCGCAGGACCTCGAACTGGCTGCCGAACTCATCGTCACGATCATGCTGACCGCCGTCGCCGACCTGCTCGACGGTGATCGCCGGGGACCCGACGCCGAACAGGAGATCGTCACCCGCACCGAACGGCAACTGGTGATGGTCTTTCTCGGCATGGGTCGTTGGCACCCGGAACCATGATCGGGCGACCGGACGGGGCACCGGCACACCGCAACTGACCGGACATGGGTTGGGCTCACCGCGATTTCAACGGTGGGCAACCGGCGCCCTCAGGGCCAAGATGGCCGACGTTGCCGTGCACCACGTGCACGCTCGCGTCCGAGCAGTCTGAGTCAGGAGACCCCGTGTCCACCGAAAACATCGCCGATGAGGTCAAGTTCGCCTACTGGGTACCCAACGTGTCCGGTGGTCTGGTGACCAGCGATATCGAGCAGCGCACCAGTTGGGATTACGAGTACAACGTCAAGCTGGCGCAAACCGCGGAGAACAACGGGTTCGAATACGCCCTGTCCCAGGTCCGGTACGAGGCGTCCTACGGTGCGGAGTTCCAGCACGAATCCACCAGTTTCAGCCTCGCGCTGCTGCTGGCGACGCAGAAGCTCAAACTGATCGCCGCGGTTCACCCGGGTCTGTGGCATCCGGCGGTGCTCGCGAAGTTCGGTGCCACCGCCGACATCCTGTCCGGAGGCCGATTCTCCATCAACGTCGTCAGCGGCTGGTTCAAGGATGAGTTCATCCACCTCGGCGAACAGTGGCTCGAGCACGACGAACGGTACCGTCGCAGTGGGGAATTCCTCGAGGTGATCCGCAAGCTCTGGACCGAGGACAACGTCGACTACCGTGGCGACTTCTACCGCATCCACGATTTCACCTTGAAACCCAAGCCGCTGAACACCCCGCAGCGTCCCAATCCCGAACTGTTCCAAGGGGGTAACTCCACCGCCGCCCGCAACAACGGTGGCCGGTACGCCGACTGGTACTTCTCCAACGGCAAGGATTTCGACGGTGTCACCGAACAACTCGACGATCTGCGCGCGGTCGCCCGCGCCCACGATCGTGAGGTCCGGTTCGGTCTCAACGGCTTCATCATCGCCCGGGACACCGAGGCCGAGGCGCGCGACACGCTCCGCGAGATCGTCGAGAAGGCGAATCGTCCTGCGGTGGAAGGCTTCCGCTCGGCCGTGCAGCAGGCGGGCAACGCCACCGGCGACAAGAAGGGGATGTGGGCCGACTCGTCGTTTGAGGATCTCGTCCAGTACAACGACGGTTTCCGCACTCAGCTGATCGGCACACCCGAGCAGATCGCGGAGCGGATCGTGGCCTACAAGCGTCTCGGCGTCGACCTGATCCTCGGCGGTTTCCTGCACTTCCAGGAGGAGATCGAGTACTTTGGCGAGCGTGTCCTCCCGCTCGTCCGCGAACTCGAAGCCGCCGAGCGATCCGCGGCGGTCTGAGGACGCGATGAGCATCACCCAAGCGGGTACGGACCGCGTCGATCGTGGTGCGGCCCGACTGGAATCGGCGGCGCAGGCCCGCGCGGCCGCGGTCCGGCTGGCGGAGCGTTTCGCGGTGGGTGCCGCGGCCCGCGATCTCGACCGACGTCTGCCGTATGCGGAGATCGACGAGTTGTCCACGAGCGGGCTGCTCGCGATCACCGTTCCGGCGTCCTTCGGCGGGCCCGACCTCGCTCCCAGCGTGGTGGCCGACGTCACCCGAATCACCGCGGCCGCCGATCCCAACATCGCCCAGATTCCGCACAGTCACTTCGTGTACCTGAATCTGCTGCGGCTTGCCGCCCCAGAAGAATTGGCGCGCAGGCAATTCGGCGAGGTACTCCGGGGTGGCAGGGTGGCCAACGCGCAGTCGGAAAAGGGTGGCAAGACCATCGCCGACATCTCCACCACCTTGACCACGGTCGGAACGGACCGCTTCCGGCTCGACGGGGAGAAGTTCTACGCCACCGGGTCGTTGTTCGCCGACACCCTCGCCGTGCTCGCCCGCCACCCGGGTGACGATGCCCTGCCGGCCGGTGAGTACATCGCGTTCGTCCCGTCCGACGCGCCGGGTGTGGAGCTCGTCGACGACTGGAATGCGTTGGGACAGCGCACGACCGGTTCGGGGACGGTGCGATTCGTCGACGTCGCGGTGGGTCGGGGGGACCTGGTGATCCGCGCCGATGCCGTCTCGCGACCGACGGGGTACGGCGCGTTCGCCCAACTCCTGCATGTGGCCATCGACGTCGGCATCGCCCGTGGTGCTCTGGACGAGGCGGTGCGCTTCGTCAACACCTCTTCCCGGCCGTGGTTCGAGGCGGGTGTGGATCGGGCCGTCGACGACGAGTTGCTGGTGCAGCGTTTCGGTGAACTGGCGGTCGAATTGATCACGGCGGAGGCCACTCTTGCTGCGGCCGGCCGGGCGCTCGACCGTGCCACGGGATTCCTCGCCGACGATTCCGGCACCGAGGATTCTCTCCGTACCGTCGCCGACGCCTCGATCGCGGTCGCGGCCGCCAAGGTCGTCGCCGACCGGGTGTCGAACGAGTTGGGCTCCGCGCTGTTCGAGGTGAGTGGGACGCGCAGCGCGGCGGCCGGTGGCGGTTTGGACCGGTTCTGGCGCAACGCGCGGACCCACACCCTGCACGATCCGGTGCGCTGGAAGATCCAGCACATCGGACGTCATGTCCTGCGAAACGAGGACCCGCCGATCCACGGGGTGATCTGAGCCCATCGGCGGTGCGGCGTTACCGATGTCGTCCGCCGAGACGACACCGTCGGCGTATCCGCGCTGACCAGGGAGACGACGCCCGAAGAGCGGGAGAGAGATGTCCGACTCCACGGTTATGCTCGCACCATGTCATCGAGCCGCGTGAGTTCCCAGTTCGGGCCGTACCGCCTGGACGAGCTGCTGGGTCGGGGCGGAATGGGCGAGGTCTATCGCGCGTATGACACCGTCAAGGACCGTGAGGTCGCGCTCAAACTCCTGAACCCGGGGCTCGCCGACGACGAGGTGTATCAGCAACGGTTTCGTCGCGAGTCGCATGCCGCCGCGCGGCTCGGGGAACCCCATGTCATCCCGATCCACGACTGGGGCGAGATCGACGGGGTGCTGTTCATCGACATGCGCCTGGTCGAAGGGGAGGATCTGCGCGGACTGCTGCGCCGCGAGCATGCGATCGCACCGGAGCGGGCGGTCACCATCATCGAGCAGGTCGCCTCGGCGCTCGACGCGGCCCACGCCGACGGCCTCGTCCACCGCGACATCAAACCCGAGAACGTGTTGATCGGGCAGAACGATTTCGCCTATCTCGTGGATTTCGGCATCGCGCACGGTGCCGACGACACGCATCTGACCCAGGCGGGCACCGCGATCGGCTCGATCGCCTACATGGCGCCGGAGTTGTTCGACGCTGTGCCGGTGAGCGCGTCCAGCGATATCTATGCGCTGACGTGCGTGTTGTTCGAATGCCTGACCGGCCGGGTGCCGCATCCGGCCGACACGATCAGCTCCGCCATCAAGGCCGCGGTGATGTCGCCGCCGCCGGCGCCGAGCAGCGTCAACGCCGACGTCCCGCCGGCGATGGATGCGGTCATCGGCATCGGACTCGACCCCGACCCGGCACGACGCTTCGGCACGGCCAAGGATCTGGCCCGTGCGGCCCGCGCCGCTTTGACCGGAGAGTCGCCGACGACGATCGTGCCGGCGTCCGGTGCCCGCCCCGATCTCCTGAAGAAGGCCCCGCCGACCACCATCGCACCCACCGCCGACGACGAGGCGTACCGGGCGACGGCCCTGCGGCCGTCGGGACCGCACGTGCATCCGGGTGCGGCGGCCGCGGCAGGGGCGGCCGGCACCGCCAACCTCTCTGGGCCGCAGAGCTATTCGGGGCCTCAGAGCTATTCGGGGCCCCAGGGCTACTCCGGGCCTCAGGATCTTTCCGGCCCGCAGGTGATCGGTGCCCCGCAGCCCGGATATCCGGGCGGGTACGGCCCACCGCCCTACGCTCAGCCCGGCTACCCGCCCCCGCAGGAGCGTGATCGGTCGTTGGTGGGCGTGCTCGTCGGCGTCCTCGCACTGCTCGTGATCGGCCTGCTCATCGCTGGCGCGTTCTGGCTGTTCGGCTCATCATCGTCGGATTCCACGGCGGACGGGCCGGCGACGACGACCATCACCCAGGCCCCGCAGGTCACCCAGGTGCCGCCTGCCACTTTCCCTCCGAATGCTGTTCCGTGCGATGCGACTTCAGCGGTGGGGTCCTCTGTGACGACGTGTCCGTTCGCTCAGGTTGTTCGGGATCAATACTTGGCGATGGGGAGTTTCGGTCCCGCAAGGACGGTGATCGCGACGAGTCCGGTCAATGGAAACACGTACTCCATGGACTGCGTTCCAGGAGAAGGTGGAGTGATCCAGTGTGCCGGAGGGAGCAATGCTGTCGTATATATTCTTCGAGGCTAGTGACCGCATAGGTGTGTGATGCCTTTGGTGTTGTCACTTGTAGATGATCCAACCAATCATAAGGTCAAGACGAGGAACTCTAGCATGGTTTCGCCCATCTCAGGAACGCGTGTCGGAAAGCAGTTCGGCCAGTACCGTATAGAAGCTCTTCTTGGCAAAGGGGGAATGGGTGAAGTCTATAAAGCTTATGACACTCGGAAGCAACGACTAGTCGCGCTTAAGATTCTTAATCCAACCCTGGCTCAGGATGCCGTGTTTCAGAAGCGGTTTCAGCGGGAATCTCATATTGCTGCGCGCTTGGGAGAGCCACACGTCATCCCTATTCATGATTGGGGTGAGATCGACGGGATACTTTATATCGACATGCGCTGGGTGGACGGGCAAGACTTGCGGAGTCTACTTCGGAGTGAAGGCCGCCTTACGCCTAGCCGGGCTGTTTTCATCATTTCTCAGGTGGCTGCGGCGCTCGATGCGGCGCATCGAGACGGACTTGTGCACCGGGATATCAAGCCGGAGAATGTTCTCATCGGCGAGAATGATTTCGCCTACCTAGTAGATTTTGGAATTGCTCAGCAGGGGACTTCGGACACCAAGCTTACTGAGACCGGTTCCGCAATTGGCTCATTCTCCTATATGGCGCCCGAGCGACTTGATAATGTGCCAGTGACGTCAGCGGTAGATGTGTACGGCCTCGGCTGCGTTCTTTATGAATGCCTGACTGGCCGTGTGCCATTCCCGGCCGACTCGATCAGTGGAATTGTGAAGGCAATCGTTTTGGATGGTCCGCCGTCGGTTAGTACCTTGCAGTCGGGTATACCAGCCGCGTTTGATTCTGTGCTCCACAAAGCGTTGGCCAAGGACCCCTCACGTCGTCAGTCGACGGCGGGAGGACTCGCCAATGAAGCGGCTCGCGCTTTGGAAGGCGTTGGCAGCGCGCCCTCGGCTGAGTCGAGTCCGAACGACCTAGTGGGCCGCGAACTGCCAACTGAGCTGCCAGTGGGAAGGCAGCGGGGCGATTACGCACCCACCGTTTACGGCAGCACTCCCCCAAGAGTTGATACGCCGTGGGAGTACTCCGGTGGGGCGAGCGGCGGGTACGCCGCACCAGGGCAATTGGCGAATGCGCCGCAACCGAGCGGGCGTCGCTGGAACGTTGCCCTGGTTCTGCTTGGCTCTGTTGCGGTTCTTGCTCTTGCTGGTGTGATCGGTTGGTTCGTGTCACAGGTCGTGGGTGATAGCAACACGGTGGCCACAATGTCCGATCCGGGGACATCCGTGGCGTCGGTCGAACAGCCGCAGTCCACTGTGCCGGCGGTCACCGAAACGACCACAGTGGTTCCGGCAATACCAACGACGCCCAACTTCGCGTTCTTGCAAACGCCCCATCTGGACTGTGGTTCTGGCGCATACGCTGACAATCGTGATCCGAGCCACCAGGTGACATGTGCCTGGGCGAGTTCTGTTGCCCAGTCGGTTGGGCCGCGCGCCCCTCAGCAAGTTGTCGAGGGTTCGGCATTCAGTGGTCAGGTTGGCGAATATCGAAGTTACTTGTGCCGCTGGAGTTCAGGTGGGTACTACGAATGCAGTTCACAGATTGGGAATATATTTTGGGTCGTTCCATGAAATTTTGCGGTTTCTACCCGACAGGCTTTCTTCTCGGCACTGCACTCTTGGTAATGGGATGTGGTACAAGTGGCGGTGCAATGACGAGCCCAAGCTCGAGTCCGGTTTACGGTCAGTCTCGTCCTGCAATTTTGGTGTCGCAACAACCAATATCCGAGAATCAATGTGCGAAAGTCACCATCGCAATAGATCCGGGGCACAACCCAGTGCCCATCAATAGGTTTGATCCGGTTACTGGTGCAGCTCAGATCGATTACTCGAACGGGGCGGAGGACCAAGATGTTTTCCGCGTAGCCTCGATTGTTAAAGAGGGGCTGGAGCGTGATGGATATCGTGTGGTGCTCCTCAAGCGGACGGTTTCCGAGAGCGTGAGCTACCGCGAGCGCGTGACGCGTGCCGAACGTGCGGATGCACTATTCGCGATGAGTATCCACACCAGTCCAGGTGCAAATCAAGTATTTCCACAGCGGGTTGGTCTTTACCGTCAAGGAACCGGAGCCAACGGTACCCAAAGGCGTGTCGTCTTTGTGAATGAAGCGACGGCATCACATTCACTCCGGTACTCGACGGCGGTGGCGAGGGGTAGGGCGCAGGTCCAAGGTACCCCGGTGACCGTAACGGATAACAGCTTCGATGGCCGACCTCCTTTGTGGGAGGGTAATATTCCAATTATTTCGCTTATATCCGACCGCGTGCCGTGGGTTTATAATGAGTTCGGCACTGCAACTGCAGGTGGTTCGATAGCGCTACCTGACGGAGCTCTCCGCGAGTATGCGGCGGGGCTTATTGCCGGAGTTCGATTGGCGGCCCCGCTGACGAGGGGCGGTTGTTCTTCGCACTGAGAGGCTGATTCGGCTCACATGCCGCTCCTGACTACCGAGCGCTCTTATGGTGAATCCGACATGGCGGACACGCGGATCACGACTCGCACACGGTGCGGTCTCGGTTCGACGATCGGGCGCCTCCCGGTTGGTTGAGGTGTTCAACCGCCCATAGGCTCATTCTGTTGCTGATGTGACGGAGGAGGCTTAAGTGGCTGGAGTGAAGAGGGTGCTGGTGGCGACGGTGCTTGCCCTGGTGTTCGCGGTCGTGGTGCCGGCGGCCATGGCGGCGGCAGCGCCGGCACCGGCGCTGCCCGCCCTGCCGCCGCTGCCCGAGCCGCTGCGCACCTGGCTCGCGCCGGCGGTACCTCCGCAGCAGGCGCTGTCGAAGACCTTCACGCCCTTTCAGAAGTCGCTCGCGAAGAGTCTGCCGGGCAGTATCGGCATCTCCATCGTGCCGGTGGGCTCGGACGCCGCGATCTCGTTGGGGACGTTCACCACCGGTCGCGCCTGGTCGACCCTCAAGGTGCCGGTCGCGCTGGCTGCCGAGCGTCGCCTCGGCTCCGCGGTCGTCGGCTCGGAGACCAAGGCGATCACCGTGTCCGACAACGATGCCGCCGAAGACCTCTGGGGCGCACTCGGCGGTGGACAGTCCTCCGTGGACGCGGTGACCACCGTGCTGCGCGAGGGCCACGATATGCGCACCCACGTCAGTTCCGAACTCGATGCGCCGCCGTCCTTTCCGGGTTACAGCATGTGGGCACTGGCCGATCAGGCCCGTTTCGGCGCGCACCTCCCGTGCATGCCGGGGACCGACCGCATCCTGCGCCTGATGAGTGCGGTGGGCCCCAATCAGCGCTGGGGCGTGGCCAACATCGGGCGCACCAACCGCTCGGTGACCTCGACCGCGGTGAAGGGCGGATGGGGACCGGGCACCGGGACGTCGTCGGCCTTCCTGGTCCGCCAGCTTGGCCTGGTGACCACACGATCGGGCCAGTTCGCCGTGTCGATCGCGGCGGTGCCACGCAGCGGACGATTCGAGGACGGCACCGCGATGCTCACCCGGATCGGCGATTGGGTGGGGCGCAATCTGTCGTCGGTGCCGACCGGTCGGTGCGGACTGCTCTGAAACTCGTCGTCGCCGACGTCGCGGTCAGCCGTCCGGCATCGAATGTCGGCCACGCGCCGGTGGATTCGGCGGACGGGTCGTCGGTGGTGTGGGCGGACGGGTCGTCGGTGGTGTGGGCGGCGGTGATGGTTGTTGCGGTGGTGATGGTCGTGACGACGGTGGTGGCACCTCATCGGGTTCGAGATCGATGATCGGGCGGCGCGCGGTTGTCGGCGCCGAGCGTGCCGGTTCGGGATCGCCCGCGGCCGACGAGGTCGACTTCGACGGCTCCGCGACGGTTCCCGCTCCGGAAGGGCGGGTGAGTGCCGCGGCGATCGCGGTGGTCAACGGAACCGAGAGCGCGATCGCGATGCCCCCGACGAAGGAGCGTGCCAGTTCCACGGCGACGGTGTCGGTGGTGATCATCGAGCCGAACGGCTGCTGGGCCACCGAGAACAGCAACAGCAGCGGGAGAGCGCTGCCGGCGTAGGCGAACACCAGGGTGTAGACGGTGCTGGCGATGTGGTCGCGGCCCACCCGCATGGCCGCCCGGAACGTGGCCAGCCGGGTCGGTTCCCCGGCGCCGGCCAGTTCGAAGGCGGCCGACGCCTGCGTGATGGTGACGTCGTTGAGGACGCCGAGCGTGCCGATGATGAAGCCCGCCAACAACAATCCGCTGACCGAGATGGTGCCCTGATACACCTGCAGGCTCGTCGTCTGGTCACCGGACAGACCGCTCAACTGCATCGTCTCGATCGCCAGCCAGCTCAGCACACCCGCCAGCACCATCGACGTCAACGTACCCAACAGCGCCGATGAGGTGCGCAGGCTGACCCCGTGTGCGAGGTAGAGCACGACGAACAGGATGGCCGCCGAGCTGACCACCGCGACCGCGACCGGTGACTCTCCGTCGAGGATTGCGGGCAGTGTGAAGAATCCGAGCACCAGGAACGCGAAGGCCAGACCGATCAGTGAACGCAGTCCCCGCCAGGCGGCCACCAGGATGATCGCCGCCGCGAACAGCAGGGCCCACACGATGGTGGAGGTGGTGCGGTTGAAGTCGAAGAAGGAGTACCGCGGTTGCCCGTCGGGCCCGGCCACCGTGCTCAACCGGATGGAGTCGCCGACATGCAATGTCGGTTGGCCCGCCTGCGGGTCGTCCGGATGGCCCAGGGTCTGCGACGACGAGTCCGGGCTCGTCCCCGCCTGTGCGGCGTTGGTCGGCACCTCGAGCAGGGTGTACTTGCCGTCGTGCTCGCCCGAGGTGATGCGTACGGTGAATTCGAGGCACGGCCCGCTGCCCTCGCCGGAGATCGGGATGTCGGCGGTGTCGTTGATGGCTCCGACCATCTGGTTGAGGCACTCACCCCGGGTCTGACTGATGATCTCGCCGTCGACCGCGTGGATCGCGGTGCCGTCGGGCCCACGGAACTGGGCGGGGACCGGATGATCTCCATAGGACGGCCGTAGGAGGAATCCGCAGACGATCACGGCGAGACCCGCGACGATCAGCAATCCGATGACGAGGCGTTTGGCCAGCGGTGACAGGACGACCTCGATGTCGGACAGGTGGTGTGAGTGCCCGTGGCCCGCGCCGTGTCCGATCCGGCGGTCACCGTGCTTCCTACCAATCACTCCGACACCATAGGCCGAGGCGGTCCGGGGCGGCGGAGAACACGCGCCGCCACCGGACCGCCTCGGGCGAACCCGCTCAGAGCGGCAACAGGATGTTCTTCACCGCGGGGTCGGTGGCCAGGTACTGCTGCACGGCCGGGTCCTTGAACGCCGCCACCAACTTCTTGATGTTCTCGGAATCACGCCACTTGCTTCCGATGGTCAACTGCCCGGCGAACTCGTCCGGCGCCGGCGGGGCGAAGATCTGCTTGGAGAGGTCGACGCCGGCCGCGAGGTAGTACTCGGTGTAGCCGACGGTGGCGTCGAGATCGGGCAACGCCCGGGACTGCGCGGCGAAGTCGAGCAGGGTGAACTGCAGATTCCGCGGATTCGACGCGATGTCGTCCTGGGTGGCGGTCCACTTGTCCACGCCCGGCTTGAGGGTGATCAGGCCGGCGCGTTCGAGCAGCCACAATCCCTGCGCCTCGTTGGCGGGGTCTGAGTAGAGCGACACCTTCGCGTTCTGTGGCAGGTCGGTCGGTGAGGCGTACTTGTCCGACCAGATGCCGAAGCCCCACCGGAAGACCGGTGTCGCCGCCTCCTCCTGGAAGTCCGGATTGGCCGCGAGGACCTGCGAGAGCCACAGTTTGTGCTGATAGATCGTGCCCGCGACCTCACCGTCGCTGACGGCCCGGTTGAGGGTGGTGGAGTCGGCGAGGCCGCGGAAGGCGACGGTGATGCCGTAGCGGGGTGCGACCTGGGTGGCGACGAAATTGACCAGCGCCTGTTCGCTGGCATTGCCCTCGGCGGTGACGACCGTCAGCGTCGCGCCCGGGGTGTCGTTGGGTGAGGCCTCATCCGAACCGGCGAACCGCCACGCGATCACCGCGGCGAGAACGATCACCACGACCGCGGCGGCACCGGCGATCAAGGGCCAGCGGCGGCGGGAACGCAATTGGATGCCGTTGTGGTCGCCGGAGTCCGGGGTGTCCGAACCCGGGGCGGGAGCGCCGGGTGGGGAATCGGTGGTTTGAGACATGGGGGTAGCGCCTTTCGTGGATGGGGCGGGTAATGAGAGTGGTTGTGTGAAGCCGTGTTTCAGCGTCGCGTGGCGAGCTTGCGCTCCGGTGTGAGGTGGCGGACGAGGGCGTCGCCACCGACCTGGATGAGTGCGACGGTGACGACCAGCGCGATGATGGTTGCGATCATCACGCCGTGGTCGAACCGCTGATAGCCGTAGGTGACGGCGATGTAGCCGAGGCCGCCGGCGCCGATGGTGCCGGCGATCGTCGAGTACTCGATCATCGCGATGGTGTTGATCGTCAGACCGCCGATGATGTTCGGCAGTGCCTCGGGAATCTGTGCAGACCAGACGATCTGGGCGTTGGACCCGCCGGATGCCATGGCCACCTCGACCACCGAGGTGGGCACCGCCCGCAGGGAGTTCTCGACGATGCGGGTGAAGAACGCGATGCCGGCGATCGACATCGGTACCACCGCCGCGGCGATGCCGATGTTGGTGCCGGTGACGAACCGGGTGAACGGAATGATCGCCGTCATCAACACCAGGAACGGCAGTGACCGCCCGACACTGATGACCCACGACAGGGGTGTGTGCAGTGAGCGGCGTTCGAACAGACCGCCCGGGGCGAGATTGTGGATCAGGGCACCCAGCGGCACGCCGACGATCAGCACGATGACCATCACGATGCTCACCATCATGACGGTGTCGACGAAGGCCGGTATCAGCAGCGACGGGATCTCGTTGACCGGCACGGTGATCGAAGCGAGAATGTGGGTGTCACTCGGCGCGCTCATGCGGCGACCTCGCGTGCGGCCTGCGCGGTGGGTCGTGCGGTCACGCCGAGTTCGTTTGCGGTGACGACGAATTCGTCGACGGAGCTCGCGTTGACGGACACGGTGAGTTCACCCACGGGGACACCGTCGACACTCTGGACGTTGGCGCCGAGGATGCCCACCGGAGCGCCGATGCGCGTCGACACCCGGGTGATCCAGTCCGACGGAACCGCCGCCGAGTGGTAGGTGACCACCACCGCGACCTCGCCGGCGGCGGCCGGAGCAGGAATTCCGTGGGGTCGAAGTGATTGTCCCAGAGAAGAATCGGGGCTCAGGGCAAGATCGACCACCGATCCCTGTTCGACGATGGTGCCATGATCGAGGCGACCCACCCGATCGGCGATCCGGGTGATCAGATCCATCTCATGGGTGATGAACACGACGGCCAGACCCAGGTCGTCGCGGACGTCGGCGAGCAGGTCGAGGAAGGACTCGGTGGCCACCGGGTCGAGTCCGGAGGTGGCCTCATCCGACAGCAGCACCGAGGGTTTGAGTGCCAAGGCGCGTGCGATGCCGACGCGTTGACGCTGGCCGCCGGAGAGCTGATGCGGATACAGATTCGCGCGGTCCGCCATGCCCACCCGGTCGAGGAGCTCGGCGACCCGGGAGCGCGTCGCGGCCTTCGTGGCACCGAGATACTCCAAGGGCAGGGCGACGTTCTCGGCGGCGGTGCGGCGCGAGAGCAGGCTCGAGGACTGGAAGACGGTGCCGATCCGTCGACGCGCCGCCCGCAATGCCGCGGAGTCGAGGTGCGCGAGGTTCTCGCCGTTGACGATCACCTCACCGGAGGTGGGGCGCTGCAACAGATTCAGGCATTGGGCGAGGGTGCTCTTGCCGGCACCGGACGGGCCGACCACGGCGAACACCTCGCCACCGGCCACGGTGAACGAGACATCGTCGAGAACCGTCGACGGACCCGACGGGGTGTCGAAGACCTTGGTGAGATGCGAGACGACGATCATCGGAGTACTCCCGGTGCGACGAGCCGACCGTGGGCACCGACCTCACGAATGGAGTCGTCGATCGTCGAGGCCGGTCCACCGACCCGGAACGATGCCCCACGATGATTGTCGGGGAGCAGGTCACCACGGCCGAACAGCTTGTGCCGCAACGTACCCGGGACGTAGTCGCGGTGATACAGTCCGCGGCGTTCCAACGCGGGAACGACGTGGGTGATGACATCGGCGAAGGTGCCGGGGGTGATGGCGTAGGCGAGGTTGAAACCGTCGACGTCGGTGTCGGCGACCCAGCTCTCGAGTGCCTCGGCGACCTCATCGCCGGAACCGATGAGCACCGGTCCCATCCCGCCGATGCCGCCCCACGCGGCGATGTCGCGCACCGTCCATTCGTCGCCCGACTCGGAGGCCTGCTGGAAGGCGGCCACCGCGGACTGGATGGCGTTGCTCTCGACGTTGCCGATCGGTTCGTCGAGGTCATAGGACGCGAGGTCGATGCCCATCCATCCGGACATGAACACCAGCGACCCTTCCGCGCTGGCGTGGCGCTGATAGTCGGCGGCCTTGGCGCGGGCGGCCTCGGGCGTGGAGTCGGTGATGATCGTCAGCAGGGTGTAGATGCGGGCGTCGTAGGGGCCCCGGCCGGCTGCCACCAGCTCGTCGCGGATCTTCGAGACAGTCTCGCGCAGAATGGCTTTGGTGGGGGCGGCGACGAAGATGGCTTCGGCGTTCTGGGCGGCGAAGCGTCGTCCGCGGGGCGACGCGCCGGCCTGGTAGATCACCGGCGAGCCCTGCGGTGACGGCTCGGACAGGTGAATCCCCGGAACCGTGAAATGCTCGCCGCGGTGACCGATGTGGTGCACCTTCTCCGGATCGGCGAAGACGCCGGCCGCGCGGTCGCGACGCACGGCGTCACGTTCCCAGGAGCCCTCCCACAGTTTGTAGAGCACGGTGAGGTACTCGTCGGCGTGGTCGTAGCGGCTGTCGTGGGCGAGTTGGTCGTCATCGCCCATGTTCCGTGCGGCGGAGGGCAGGTAGCCGGTGACCACATTCCAGCCGATGCGTCCCCTGGTCAGGTGATCCAGCGTCGACAGGCGCCGCGCGAACGGATACGGATGCTCGAAGCCGGTGCCGGTGGTGATGCCGAAGCCGAGGTGTTCGGTCACGTGGGCCATTGCCGACACGAGCAGCAGTGGGTCGTTGACGGGGATCTGGGCGCCCTGCCGGATGGCGGCCTCATCGGTGCCCGCGTACACGTCGTAGGTACCCAGAACGTCGGCGATGAACAGACCGTCGAAACCACCGGTCTCCAGCAGTCGCGCCAGGTCGACCCAGTAGTCGAGGGTGTTGTAGTCCCACGAACGATCGGCGGGGTGGCGCCACAGCCCGGGTGATTGGTGGGCAACGCAGTTCATGTCGAAGGCGTTGAACCGGATGGGTCGGCGCGCCGGGACGAATCCAGGCGGGGTGGGTACAGATGCAGAGGGCACAGAGTCAGACACCCCGCCATGGTTGACGGACGCGGACGTGCAGGCCAGGGTTGCGCGCGCGGCGAAGAAAATCTTTGCATCTGGGCGGATACATGCGGTCGCGGCGATACGGGAGTAGGTGTGGACATATGAAATCCACCGAGATCCTCGCCGACGGATTCGCCCGCGTCCGCGAGAACGTCCACGCCGTACTCGACGATATCGAGGAGCAGCGACTCACCTATCGGCCCGCCGACGGTGCCAACACCATCGCGTGGCTCATCTGGCATCTGGCCCGGGTGCAGGACGCGCAGGTCGCCGATGTCGCCGGCACCGACCAGGTGTGGACCTCCGACGGCTGGTTCGACCGGTTCGCGTTGCCGTTCGAGCCGTCGGCCAGTGGGTACGGGCAGAGCGCCGCGGACGTGATCCGGGTGGTCGGACCGGCGGAGTTGCTGGCGGGTTACTACGATGCGGCCCATCAGGTCACCGTGGACTATCTGGCCGGCCTCGATGACGACGACCTCGACCGCGTCATCGACACGCGGTGGGATCCGCCGGTCACGCTGGGGGTGCGGCTGGTGAGCATCCTCGACGACGACGCCCAGCACGTCGGTCAGGCCGCGTATCTGCGGGGCCTTGACGTCGACTTCGGCTGAGCGGCAGTCGGTTCGGCTGATCTCAGATCCAGCCGCGCTCGCGGGCGACGTGCGCCGCCTCGGCGCGGGTGGCGGTGCCGGTCTTCCCGATCGCCGAGGACAGATGATTGCGGACAGTCCCGGCCGACAGGTGAATCTCGGCGGCGATGGTGGCCACCGTCGCGCCGGACAGCGCGGCGCGCAACACCTCGGATTCGCGAGGGGTGAGCGGATTGTCGCCGCTGGTGAGGCTTTCGGTGGCCAGCATCGGGTCGATCACTCGTAGACCGGCGTGTACCCGTCGGACCGCGTCGGCCAATTCGGCTGCCGGAGTGTCTTTCACGACGAAACCGGAGGCCCCGGCCGCGATGGCGCGCCGCAGATATCCGGGTCGGCCGAAGGTGGTGACGATCAGGGAGTGGACGTCGGGTAGTTCGGCGTGCACCGCGGCGGCCGCGTCGATTCCGTCGATTCCCGGCATCTCGATGTCGAGTAGGCAGACCTGTGCGCCGGAATCGCGTGCCGCGGCGACAACTTCGTCTCCTCGACCGACCTGGGCCACCACCTCGAGGTCGGGTTCGAGGCCGAGGAGTGCGGCGAGTGCTCCACGCACCAAGGCCTGGTCGTCGGCGAGCAGCAACCGGATCGGCCCACTCATGTCCTCACCGCCGTCACCGCCGTGCCGTCGGCGTCGGAGGTGACGCTCAGGGTCCCGCCCGCGGACTCGACCCGTTCGGTCAATCCGCGCAGCCCGTTGCCGAATCCGGATGCGCCCATTCCGGAACCGTTGTCCCGCACAGTGATCGAGGTGTCATCGATCACGACGACGCAGCGGGAGGCGCCGCTGTGGCGGACCACGTTGGTGACGGCCTCGCGCAGGACCCACGCGAGCAGCGAGCCGTTGGGTGTGTGGATGTTCCGACCGGGTAGGTCGGCGGTGATCCCGGCTGCGAGCAAGGCGCTTTCGGCGCCGGCGATGGCGCTGGGCAGATCCGGGGTGCGCAACTGTCCGACGGTGGAGCGGACCTCGGCGAGGGCGTCCCGGGCGAGTTGATTCACTTCGGACATCTCGGCTTTCGCGCGTTGGGGATCGAGGTCGATGAGGCGACCGGCGAGTTCGGTCTTGATGGTGATCACGGTCAGTGAATGGCCGAGAATGTCGTGGACGTCGCGTGCGACGCGTTCACGTTCGGCGACGACGGCCAGTTCGGCGTCGAGTTCGCGACGGCGTTCTTCGGCGCGTTCCCGTTCGTTCTCGCGCATCGCGATGGTGCGAAAGCCCAGCATGGTGAAGCCCACCGCGACGAGGACGACGACCAGGCCGAGGTCCTGCTCCCAGCCGGCGATGGCCGGGATGGCCAGGGCGCACACGACGACACCGCAGATGGTGGTCGCTGCCCAGCCGTACGGAAAGGTGAACGCCGCCACCACCATCAGGAATGGTGCTGTGCCGAATGCACCCTCGCCGATGATCGGGAGCAGGCCGATCGTGAGGAGCGCCAGCACCCCGAAGACCGGTACCCCGCGGCGATCCGGCCCGGTGCGGCCCGACAGCACGTAGACGCTGGCCAGCAGGTAGACGAGCGCGAAAGCCCCCACGAGGGCGTAGCCGATCGCCTTGACCGGCGCGGAGTGGTCCGAGCCGATCACCGCGCCGAGCGGATAGCCGAGGAACAGCATCCAGATGGCGACGAACGCCCAGCGCATGTTGCGCCAGGGCGTTCGCCACGCGGGGTGGATGTCGGTCATTGTGTGGGCCGTTTCTGCGGTGTTCTGCGTTGCTCGTCACTGACGAGTTGTACTGCGACTGTAGAAGACTGCGGCAGTCGAAGCGAAGACCACGCCCCACACGATCAGGTTGGCGCACGCGACCCACAGTGGGATGTGGGTGCCGTAGACCGTCACTCCGTGGTCGAGGGGGTAGCGGGCGAGGGTGACGACGCCGAACATCGGGGTGAACTGCGCGATGGTGAGCATCACGCCCTTGAGGGGGACGAAGACGTTGCCCGCGAACGCGAGCAGGGCCAGGACGCCGCCCATGACCTGCATGGCACCGTCGGAGCGCATCAGGCTGCCGACGGCCAGCCCGAAGGCGGCGAACACCGATGCGCCGATCCAGCCGAGGAGCAGGCAGGCGATCCAGATCCCGACGGGTGCATGCGCCCCGGTCGCAACGCCCGCAACGGAGAGAACCAGGATCGGCAACGCGCCGATCGCGAGTGCGACGCCGACCTTGGTGGCGACATATCCGGACGGCCGCAGGGGCGTCATCATCAGCGTGCGGGTCCAGCCGGCCTGCTGTTCGATCGCCACCGATGCGGCGTTGGAGGCGGCGGCGAGAATGGCGCCGTACACGGCCATGCCGATGAGGACGTAGAACGCGACGTTGCCGGAACCGACCGTGTCGTCGGTGTTCTGGGTGGCGCCGAACACCAGGTAGAGCAGCGCGGGCATCGCGACGGTGAAGATCATCGCGCGTCGGTTGCGCAGGACCCGGCGGATGTCGAGTCGCAGGTAGGTGGCCGAGGGGATGAGGCTGGTGAGGCTCGTCGAGCGCTGCTCGGCCGGCTGATCGATCGTTGCGGTGGTCATGGTGGTGTCCTTCGAGGGTGGTTGATGTGTGGATCGAGCGGAGTGCGGATCAGGCGGCCGAGGTGAGTGCGACGAAGGCGTCTTCGAGGTTGTGCGTGGCGATCTCGACCTCGCGAGCGTGGGTCGAGGTGAGCAGGCAGCGGGCCAACGCATCGGAGTCGGCCGCGGACAGATAGGTTCGGCCGCCGCGTCGTTCGGTGACCTCGAGGTCGACGATCACCCTCGCCACTGTTGCCAGTTCGGCGTCGTCGACGATGGCCGACACGATGCGCCGGCTCGCGATGTTGCGGATCTCGGCGGTCGATCCGTCGGCGACGATCCGGCCGTGGGCGATCATGATGATGCGGTCGGCGAAGTCGTCGGCCTCGTCGAGGTAGTGGGTCGCGAAGACGACGGTGCGGCCGTTGGTGGCGTCGGTGCGCATCGCCGACCAGAAGGCGCGCCGTGATTCGACATCCATTCCCGCGGTGGGCTCGTCGAGCACGATGAGGTCCGGGTCGGGGAGGGTGGCGAGCGCGAACTTGAGGCGTTGCTGTTCACCGCCGGAGCACCGGGATACCTTTCGGCCGGCGAGGTGGGCGATATCGGCACGCGACATCGCCGATTCGACGTCGCCGCTGCGGCCGTGCAGCGCCGCCACGATGCGCATCGTCTCCTCGACGGTGAAATCCGGTAGCAGGCCACCGCTTTGCAGGACTGCGGCGATCCGGCCGCCACGTGCGGCGCTTCGGGCCGACCGGCCGTACACCGTCACCGATCCCGAATCGGGTTGTGTCAGTCCGAGGATCATGTCGATGGTGGTGGTCTTGCCGGCCCCGTTGGGGCCGAGGAAGGCCACCACCTCGCCGGGATTGATGGTGAGGTCGAGGCCGTCGACGGCGGTGACGCGGTGGCCGTGTGGGCCGCGGAACGTCTTGCGGAGGTCCTGGGTGCGGATCGCGGGTGCTGTGGTCATGCATCTCACGATGCCCGCTGCGGGGTCGGCGCACCCAGAGCAGATGTCATCAATGCCCCATGACGTTTGTCATGCACCGACAGCGCTCTGTATCTCGCTGACAGCGCTCGCGACGTCACTGACAGCGCTCGCCTCGTCGTTGACGGCGCTCTGAAGTTCGCTGACAGCGCTCTGGACTCTGCTATCAACGTGGAGGAGAGCCCTGTGAACGACGGACAGAGCCCTGTGAACGACGACGGACAGAGCCCTGTGAACGACGACGGACAGAGCCCTGTGAACGACGACGGACAGAGCGCTGTGAACGTCGGACAGAGCGCTGTCAACGTGGGTGCGGGCGCTGTCAGTGGAGGGGCGGTGAACTGTGAAGCATGCTGTCGTGCAGCGATTTACCTCCAGCACCCCTGCACGGTCTGGAAGTCGCCGGCGAAGGCGGGACCGGTTCCGGTGCAGGTGGGTCCGGTGACGCCGTTGACGGTCACCGATGCTCCCGGGCCGGCGATTCCGATCGCGAGTCCGGGGCGCACTCCGGTCATGGTCACCGAGGCGTTCGGTCCGATGGCGATCGCGGCGGGGGCGGCGAGGTTGGTGGCGGTCGATGTGGCGTTTCCGCCGTCGGCGGAGATCGCCAGGCTCAGGCCGTTATCGGTTGCTGCCGCCGAACATCCTGGGGCGGTTGCGGTTTGGCCGGGCAGCGCGGGACAGATGGATGGCGCCGCGGCGGCGTCGGGGGCGGCGGCGAAGGCGATGGCGCCCGCTCCGGCGGTGGCGATGGCGAATCCGAGTGCGAGACGGGTGGACTTGTGCATGTCGACTCCTGGTGACCTCGATGGTGTGGACACTCAGGGGTTCGCGACCGACACGGCGCCGGATTGCCGATGGCGCGTCATCCGACGTGCACGGCGGGCCGTTTGGTCATGTCCGGTTCCGCCCGACGCACCACCTCGCGGGTCACCGCCGCGACCTCGCCCTCGCCGATGAACAGGAAGCGGAGCAGGTTCACCAGCGGATTCGCCTCGCTCCATTCGAAATACACATTCGGGACGATGTCGGTCCAATCGCGGATGGCGAACAACGCCGACGCGATGGTGTTCGGTACCGCTGCGGAATCGACCCAGAGGATGCGGAACCCGCCCTCGTGATAGCGGCCGTGGATCTCGAGATCGGTGCTGAATTCGGACGAGTCGGTCACGTTGACCTCGAGGAAGATGATCTGCTCGGCGTCGGGGATGTGGCTTTCGGCGCGTTGCTGGATCTCCTTCTCGTGGTATTCCGTGAGAGAGCGTTCCTCCGGATCGTGGGTGACGATGTGGATCTGCCCGAATTCGGCTGCGGCATCGATGATGCGTTGTGCAGTGTCGTCGAAAGTGATCTCGCCGCTGCGCAGTTCGAAGGAACGGTTGATCCGGGAGGCAAAGGAGACGATGAGGATCGCCACGATGAAGAAGGCGGCGACCTGCACGCCCTCGGGCCGTTCGATGATGTTGGCGATGGTGGTGTAGGCGAAGATGATCGAGATGGCGGCGAAGGCCACCGTCGCGACGGTGCGTCGCCGTTTGCGCACCGACAACGTCACCGCCACTGCGGCCGAGGTCATCAACACCAGGACGCCGGTGGCGTACGCGGCTCCCTGGGCGTCGACGGAGGCACCGAAGTACACCGTCACCCCGGCCGCGATGAGGATGAAAACCACGACGAGGGGCCGGGCCGCGCGCCCCCAGTCCGGTGCCATGCCGTAGCGGGGGAGGTATCGCGGCACCAGGTTGAGGAGTCCGGCCATCGCCGAGGCGCCGGCGAACCACAGGATCAGGATGGTGCTGATGTCGTAGACGGTGCCGAAGCCGTTGCCGAGGTAGTCGTGGGCGAGGAAGGCCAGGGCGCGACCGTTGGCGGGCCCGCCCGGCTGGAACTCGTCCTCCGGTATCAGGATCGTGCACACGAGGCTGCTGGTGATCAGCAGGACGCTCATGATGACGGCCGATGTGGTCAGCAGCTTTCGTGCTCCGGCGATGCGGGTCGCGGGATGGTCGGGCGGGTCGTCGTCGGAGCCGTCGATCTGGGGCATCACCGCCACACCCGTCTCGAAGCCCGACAATCCCAGTGCCAGCTTGGGAAACACCAGCAGGGCGACGGCCACGATCATCCATGGGCTGCCGTGTTCGGCGGTCATGGCGTGACGCCAGTCGACGATCACGTGCGGGGTGGTGGCCAGGTGCCAGAGGCCGTCGGCGATGACGACGACGTTCAACGCCAGATACACCGCGACAAGTCCCACCGCCACGGTGATGGCCTCGGTGAATCCGCGGAGGAAGATCGCGGCCAGCAGCGCCAGGAACACCAGTGTGATGGCCACGTTGTGGCCCTCGAAGAACGACGGCACGAACGGATTCTCGATGAAGTGCGCGGTGGCGTCGGCCGCCGACAACGTCATCGTGATCAGGAAGTCGGTGGCCGCGAAACCCAAGAGCACCAGGACGAAGATCTTGCCGCCCCAACGCGATAGCAGGTGCTCGAGCATCGCGATGGAGCCTTCGCCGCGATGGGAGCGTCGCGCGATGTAGCGGTAAACGGGAAGCGCGCCGAACAGGGTGAGGGCGACCAGCACGATGGTGGCCAACGGTGCGATGGTCCCGGCCGCCAGCACGGCGATGCCCGGCTGGTAGCCGAGCGTGGAGAAGTAGTCGACGCCCGTCAGACACATCACCTTCCACCACGGATGGGTGTGGGATTCCTCGCTGGGGATACGGTGCGGACCCATCAGTCCCGCGGGCTCGGGGCTGATGTCGGAGAGGAACCACCGACGGACCGGCGCGGGTATCACTGGGGAAGGCACCCGCTGACTGTAATGGGGCAGAAGGTGCGCGGCCACGGGAGCGCAAATTATCCGAATTGTCCGAGATTGCCGCCGGCGTACCTCGGACATACCGAACAACATTGGTACACAAAGGATTTCATGGACATTGAATTCGTCTGACGACCGGCCAACGGTCACCTGGCCGCCATCTGATCGGCCCCGGCCGGTTGCCGTGGGCCCCGTACGCTTCGCGAGGTCGTGAACACCGCGACCGTTGACGACATCTGTGAGGGGAACCAATGAGCACCAACAAGTCACGGCGCAACCGCGCGGCCGTGCGCGCGGCAGCCGCGGGCGCCGCGGCACTCGGGGTGGGGTTGGCGATGGCAGCGCCGGCACACGCCGACGCATTCGTGCGACTGCCCGGCGGCAGCGCCCACGGCGATGGCCTGGATCTGACGCGTACCAGCGAATCCGCGCAGATCTCACCATCTTTGGCCGGCAACGGCCTCGGCCGCACCGCCTGGGTCAGTGCGCACATCGTGCTCAAGGCCTCCGGGCTCAAGGAATCGGCCGCCGGTCCCAACAACGGGCCCGCCGGTGAATCCGCGTCGCCGGGCAGCAATGGCACCTCCACCGACGGCGCGGCCGCCACCCTGTCGGTCGGCTACATCGTGGGCTGCCAGGTCAACGTGGGCAGCGCTTCGGTCGGCTTCACCGGAAGCCTCAACGCACTCACGAGCGCTCCCACCGGAACCGGCACCCTCAGTGTCCCGATCACGCCGGGTCAGGTCGTGTTCGCGCAGATCGACTACAAGGACATCGAGAAGTCGGGTACCTACTACTTCGACTACGACCGCGTGCAGCTGCAGGTACAGAACTGTGCGGGGTACGCGCAGGCGCGGTCCTTCGTCACGGTGGAGACCACCGGCAGCAACCACCGCAAGATCAACCTCTACGGCAAGCCGTTCTCCATCGGCTGACGTTTCACCCCACTCCTCATCCGCGCCGATGATCCCGGCGTACTTCCATTCTCCGAGAGGGAGATCCATGAACATCAGTCTCAAGCGTCTCGCCGTGCTCGGCGGACCCGTCGCGATGGGTGCCGCCGCGCTGCTGTCGGTGACCGGTGTCGCCGCCGCCGACGTACACGTCGCGTTGCCGTCGCAGACCGACCAGCAGCGCATGGGTGACGGCACTGTCGTGTCGGTCACCCGGACCGGCGAGAACGCCACGATCAACCAGTCGCTGGGCGGTACGCCGCTGCACCGCAATGCGTGGGTGTCGGCGAACTACACCGTGCACACCAGCACCAAGGTCAAGAAGATCAAGGTGCAGGCCGGCTACGTCATCGGCTGCCAGGTCAACATCTCCGGCCTCACCAGCAACGGTGGTGGCAGCGGCACCGCCAACAGCAGCGGCGACGTCACCGCCGCGACCGCCACCGCCGGCGGTTCGATCTCGATCGGGCCCGGTCAGGCGGTCAACGTCTACGTCAACGACGTGGAGAGTGCCGACGACTTCGGCGCCGACAAGCACTCCTCCAAGGTGACCTTCAAGGGTGTCGACGAGGCCAAGCTGAGCTACGTCAACGAGACGATCCAGATCAACGGCTGCGCCGGGTACGCGCAGGCGCGGTCCTACGCCAACGTCTACGTGGTCACTGGCAACGCCGAGCAGGTCACGACGTTCTACGGCAAGCCGTTCAGCCTCGGATAACCCTCTCACAGCGGGGCTGAGCTCATCGGTGCGGCGCACCCGGGATTCCCGGGTGCGCCGCGCTCGTCCCGCAGGGACGACGCTCGCCGTGAGATGCTCGGCAGGTGGATCAGGAGCGGAACGAGGCACCCAAGTCCGACGGGTCGGAATCACTGCTGACCGTCATCATCGCGTTCGCGATGAACGTTCTCATCGCGGTGGCCAAATCGGCGGCCGCGGTGTTGACCGGCTCGGCATCGATGGTCGCCGAGGCGGTGCATTCCTGGGCCGATTCGGGTAACGAGGTGTTCCTGCTCATTGCCGAACGGCGCGGCGGTCTCGGCCGGGATCGTGCCCATCCCTTCGGCCACGGCCGGGAAACCTACATCTGGTCGATGTTCGCCGCGTTCGGTCTGTTCGCCGTGGGTGCTGCCGTGTCGGTGATGCATGGCATCACTTCCCTCCGCGATCCCGAACCCGACGCCAACTATCTCGTCGGCTATATCGTTCTCGCCATATCCTTTGTGCTGGAGGGTGTTTCCTTCCTGCAGTCGGTTCGGCAGGCGCACGCGGGTGGCCGACGGCTCTCGATGCATCCACTTCGGTTCGTCAGCCGCACCTCGAACTCCACTCTGCGAGCGGTGTTCTTCGAGGATGCGGCGGCTCTCACCGGCCTGCTGATCGCCGCGGCCGGAATGGCGTTGCACGAGATCACCGGCAATGCCGTGTACGACGCGGTCGGCTCCATTCTGGTGGGTCTGCTCCTCGGTGTGATCGCCATCTTCCTCATTCAGCGCAACAGTCAATTCCTGTTGGGCCAACCGGCGATGCCGGTCACGCGCGGCACGATGCTGCGGTTCCTGCTCGAGCATCCCGACATCGACCGCGTGACGTACCTACACGTCGAATACGTGGGCCCGGTGCAGTACTACCTCGTTGCGGCCGTGGATATCCGCGGCGATATGCGTGAGCATGACGTCGCCGTGCTGTTGCGTCGGATCGAGGCGGAAATCGAGCAGCAGGACATCATCGTCGAGGCGGTACTGACGTTGTCCACCGCCGACGAACCGTCGTTGCAGCGGTGACGTGACATGCCCTCAGTGCCCGGGGAACCCGGTGTGCATCTCCCAGTAGAGGATCTCGGTGTCGGATGTCGCGCTGTCGGAGGTCGCGGTGACGGGTTGCTCTGTCGCATCGGTGAACTGGACGGCGTCACCACGCTCGAGTGAGGTGACCTCACCGTCGAGGGAGAGGTCGACGGTCCCGTCGACCACATACAGGTGGCCGAAGGGGGCGGCCGGAAGTGTCACGGTGCCACCGGCGTGCATCCGTGCCGCGTGCAGCGCGGCGTAGCTGTTGGGCAGGGTCACCGGTGCGACACCGCGATGGTGATCGAGGCCGGACACGATCGGGACGAGTTCACCCGAGACCAGTGCCTCACTGACGTCGGCCTCGGCGTAACCGGGTGTGGCCCCGGCGTATTCGGTGGCCACCCACATCTGCACCACCCGCAGACGCTGATTGTCGGCCCGACTGGACGCATTGCGCTCGGAGTGCATGATCCCCGTGCCGGCGGTCATCCGCTGTACCACGCCGGGAGTGAGGACGCCCTCGTGGCCGCGGGAATCCTTGTGGTGCAACGATCCCTCGACGACCCAGGTGACGATCTCTGTGTCGGCGTGCTGGTGGGTGTCGAATCCCTCACCGGCGTCGACGGTGTCGTCGTTGTTGACCATCAGGACGCCGTGGGCGTTGCCGATCAGGTCGAAATTGCCGGTGGCGGGGAAGGATTGGTGCGAGGTGAGCCATTCGCTGTCCCAGCGATGGCGGTCGTCGGCGCGGATCACCCGGATCTGCGAGGTGGTGGTCATGAGGTCTCCGAATCCGAGAGGTCATCGAGATGGTGGGTGAGGGTCTCCATGATGGACGCGAGGCGACGGTCGTCGGCGGGCGAGAGGGCAGTGGAGAACAGGCGCGTCACGGCCTCGCCGTGGTCCCGAGCGGCCGCGGCGAATGCCTGGCGGCCGGCCTCGGTGACCACGGCGTAGCTGCCCCGGCGATCCTCGGGGGCCGATTCCCGTCGGAGCCAGCCACGTTTGACCATCACGTCGATCTGATAGGACAGTCGCGAGGTGGAGAACACCATCCGTCGCGACAGGTCGCGCATCCGGGCGCGCTGCTCCGGGCACTCCTGCAGGATCAGTAGAATGTGATAGTCCGACAACGACATCCCACAGTGGGCGCGTAGCTCCTCGTCCAGCAGGGTGTGCAGGCGTGCGCTGGTCTCGATGAACGAGCGCCACGAGGTGGGCTCTCGTGCAACAGAACTCACTGGATTGTCAGCGGACACTGGTGTGCGGCATCAGCGCATCCGGCGGTACGACGCCGAGCCGTCCGGCCTGAAAGTCGTTGATCGCCTCGACGAGCTGTTCCCGGGTGTTCATCACGAACGGACCATACTGCGCGACCGGTTCGCGGATCGGCTGACCACCGAGCAGGAGGACTTCCAATGCGGGTCGGTTGCTGTCCTGTCCGGAATCGGCCGACACGGTCAGCCGATCGCCGGCACCGAACACGGCGAGCTGTCCCTGCTCGATCGGACGTGCCTGCGCGCCAACGGTTCCACGGCCCGACAGCACGTAGGCCAGGGCGTTGAAATCCTGGCGCCACGGCAGGGAGATCGACGCACCCGGCTCGACGGTGGCGTGCGCGACGGTGATCGGGGTGTGAGTGGAGCCAGGACCGGCATGACCGTCGATCTCACCCGCGATGATGCGGACCAGTGACCCACCGTCGGGGGAGGCGACGAGCGCGACCTGACCTCCCTCGAGGTTCTGATAGCGCGGGGTCAGGAACTTGTCCTTGGCGGGCAGATTCACCCACAGCTGGATGCCGTGGAACAGTCCGCCGGACTCGACCAGTTCGGCCGGCGGGGTCTCAATGTGCAGAATGCCCGAGCCGGCGGTCATCCACTGGGTGGCGCCGTTCTCGATCAGGCCACCACCTCCGGTGGAGTCCTGATGCTGGAACCGGCCGTCGATCATGTAGGTCACCGTCTCGAAGCCGCGGTGCGGATGCCAGTCGGTGCCCCGGGGCTCACCCGGCTGGTAGTCGACCTCACCCATCTGATCCATGTGGATGAACGGATCGAGTGCCGCGGCGGACACCCCGGCGAAGGCCCTGACCACCGGGAAGCCCTCGCCCTCGTAGCCACGCGGGCCGCGGGTGACCGAGCGGACCTCGCGTTCGGTGTCCTCGAGCGCGGCCGGTGTCAGCCGGGGCAGGGTGGTGGTGTCGGCGGTGACGGCGGGCATGGGAACCTCCTCTGTGGATTTGCTCAATTTTGAGCAACTGGGGGAGTCAACGGGGTGGGGTGGGTGGTTATTCCGGAGGTGTCGATGTCGCCGATGGCGGTACGGTGTGTGTGCTTTCCGCGTGCATCCGGCGGCGACTCGATGGGTGGTGTTGGCGCAGATGAGTCTTGACCATGAGGCGTTGCACGAGGTCATGCGAATTGGCGGCGTGCACACGAAGAGTGAGGCGGTGAACCTCGCCCTACACGACTACGTGGAGCGGTGTCACCGGATCGAGGCCTTGGCGCGGTCGCGCGGGCATGCCCAGGAGTGGGATCACGAGGCGTGGCGCGACGCACGTGCCGACGACAAAGCTGTCGTCACGAGTGGCGACTGAGGACATCACGGCGGAGGAGAGCGACGGCCCGCGGATAATGCGCCTCTCGGCAAGTGGCCGCTCGTAGCGGCGAATGGGGTGGGGCCCGGGGCAGAGATCCGCGAACCGTCACAGTCCACAACAGGTCGATGCGGTGAGGTATTCCGTCTCGCATCGACGGTTCGTCACAGGGTCCGCGGCCACCGATCCAGCACCGGGGCCGAATCGGCGGGGATCAACCGACTCAGCATGGCTCGCAACGGCGGCCACGGTTCTCGGCCTTTGCGGGTCACGGCGTAGGCGGTCATCCGGACGTCGGGGTCTCCGAGTGGCAACACCGTCAGGCCGTCGCGTGCCGGACGATGCAGGGGCAACAGGGCGACGCCGTAGCCGGCCAGGATGAGATCTTCGACGAGGTCGAGATTGTCGATCTGATGCGCGATCCGCGGCGTGAACCCCGACAGCGAGGCCAGCACGCGCACGGCGGTCTCGTCGGCGCTGTTGCGGGAGTTGACGATCCAGTCGTGGTCGGCGTAGTCGTTCAGGTCGAGGGTGCCCGATGCGCGTTCCGGTACCGCCAAACCCCAAGGGGTGGACCATAAAGCGACACTCTCGAGGACGGGATCGGGGGTGGCCGGGGCGAGGTTGTAGTCGTAGGTCAACGCCAGATCGAGGTCGTCGTCGGCGAGGAGACCGAATGCCTCGATCGGTTCGTACTCGCTGACGATGGTGTGGAGCCCCGGATGTGTCGCGGCCAGTTCGGCCAGGGTGGGCATCAAGGACTCGCGAATGCCGGTGGCGAAACCGCCGATTCGCAGGGTGCCGACCGGTTCGGCGTCGGGGTCGAGATCGCGAAGGGCCGCGTCGATCGCGGCCAGGATGGTGACCGCATGATCGGCCAGTCGTCGGCCGGCGGGTGTCAGGCGGACACGACGACCGTCCGGTTCGATCAGTTGTGTCCTGGTCTCCTTGGCCAGTGCGGCGATCTGCTGGGACACCGTCGACGTGGTGAGGTGATGGGTGTCGGCGACCGCTCGCATCGAGCCCAGCCGGGACAGGGCGAGCAGGAGTTCCAGCCGTCGAGGATCCACGCCATGATTGTTCATTATTGGCGAACGATATGTCCAGGAATATCACGTGGACACGAACGAACCCGCCGTTCTTCAATGGATTCATGAAACACACGGCGGCACGTACCGGCACGGCGATGGCCATCACCTCGATGCTCTGCGTCCAGTTGGGCCTGGCGTTCTCGGTGGCACTCATCGATCGCATCGGGGCGGAGGGCGCGGGTTGGCTGCGGCTGGCCTGGGCCGGTGTGCTGCTGCTGGCGTTCGTTCGCCCCCGGCCGGGCGCCTTCACCCGCCGCGGTTTCCTCACGGCCGTCGCGCTCGGCGTCGCCACCGCCGGGTCGGTGATGCTGTTCATGGGGGCCGCGGCCCGGATACCGCTCGGCACGGCCAGCGCTCTGGAGTTCCTCGGTCCGTTGGGCGTGGCGGTCCTCACCGCACGCGGTGGCGCACGGGTTCTCTGGCCGGCGCTCGCCGCGCTCGGGGTGGTGTTGCTGACCCAACCGTGGTCGGGAGGCGTCAACGGGATCGGCGTGCTGTTCGCCCTGTCCGCGGCGGTCTGCTGGGGTGCCTACATCCTGCTCACCCAGAAGGTCGGCGACGAGGTGTCCGGCCTGCAGGGACTCGCGGTGTCGATGGCCGTCGCCGGAATCGTGGCGACCGTCGTGGCCGGTCCCGCCACCCTGGGTCGGATGACCCCACAACTGTGGCTGATCGGACTGGGGTTGGCCATCCTGCTGCCGGTGGTGCCGTTCGTGCTCGAGTTGCAGGCGCTGCGACGACTTACCACCTCGTCGTTCGGCACCCTGATGGCGTTGGAACCGGGGTTCGCGATGCTGATCGGACTGATTGTGCTGCACCAGGTTCCGGGTCCATTGTCGGTGATCGGGCTGGGCCTGGTGGTGGCCGCCGGAGTCGGTGCCGCCCGCGGCGGCGCGCGGATCGAGGAGCCCACGACGCTGCCGGTTCGGGTGCCGGAGACGATCGGCGAGCGGTAGTGGCAACGGGCAGCGGACCTACGGCCACAACAACGACTTGATCGCCCGTCGTTCATCCATCGCGGCGAAGCCCTCGGCGGCCTCGCTCAGTGGGAGTTCGAGGTCGAAGACCAAGCCGGGGTTGATCTTTCGTTCCCAGGTGAGCTGCATGAGGTGCGGCAGGTAGGCGCGGCAGTGCGCCGGACCGCCCTTGATGCCGACGTTGCGCCAGAAGAGTTGGTCGATCGGCAGATCGCCGTGGGGTACCCCGACGAGTCCGATGTTGCCGCCGGGGCGAACGCTGCCCGCGGCCTGCAGTCGCGCGCCCTCGGTGCCGACGCATTCGAGGACACAGTCGGCGCCGATACCGTCGGTGAGTTCCCGGATGCGGGCGATGCCCTCGTCGTCGCGTTCTTCGACGATGTGGGTGGCGCCGAACTCGGTGGCCACGCGTTGACGCGGTTCGTGGCGGCTCATCGCGATCACCGTCTCGGCGCCGAGTTGCACCGCGGCGAGGACGGCGCACAGACCGACGGCGCCATCACCGACGACGGCCACACTGGTGCCCGGACCGACACCGGCGGAGACGGCCGCATGCCACCCGGTGCACATGACGTCGGACAGGGTGAGCAGGCTCGGGATCAGGTCGTTCGGCGGCATCTCCGGGGTGGCCACCAGGGTGCCGTCGGCCATCGGGATGCGGATCTGTTCGGCTTGTGCACCGTCGTAGTGGGAACCGTTCTGGCAGTTGGCCGTTGCACCCTTGCGGCACACCGGGCAGGTGTTGTCCGACGGGTTGAATCCACCGACGACGAAGTCACCGGGCGTCACGCTGCGGACATCGTCGCCGACCGCGGTCACCACCCCGCAGAACTCGTGGCCGATCGGCGTGGGCTTCTTGACGTCCGCGATTCCTCGATAGCGCCAGAGATCGGATCCGCACACGCACGCGGCGACGGTGCGCACCAGCGCGTCGGTCGGTTCGAGGATGACGGGATCGGGACGCTCTTCGTAACGAACGTCGCCGGGGGCATGAATGACGGCTCCAAACATGAATCCCAGTCAACTACGTCGTCCACATCGGTGGGAGGGTCTGGCATTACCTCCTGGTGGTGAGTGCCCACTCGCGCGGGTCGTCGTCGCTCCCGTGAATCGTCGACGACCCGCGTGAGCCGAGTGGGGTCGCGCGAGGGGAGACGGCCTACCCGCTCTCACGGGCGCGGCGCAACAGGGTCGGGCAGTGGGCGTTGACGATCACCAGGTCGGGTTGCTTCTCGGCCCAGAGTTCGCGCAGCCGACGGTGATTGGCCCGAACCTGTGTCCAGTCGTAGGCGATGGCGCGCTCCATCGCGGTCAGGCTCCGCGGTGTGTGCCCGCTGCCGTCGATCTGCCCATGGTGATAGAGGGAGTCGCCGATGTGCAGAACCCACCGGTCGGGTGCGTTCGGGTCGTCGGGATCGCGGGCATCGACGGCGATGGCCGCATGTCCGCGACTGTGTCCGGGCAGACCGATGAGCACGATCCCGTCCGCAATGTCGGTGAGTTCGGTCGCCCGCGCGAATCCGCGCCACATATCGCCCTGGGCGGGATCATGGGTGACCAGGATGGGTCCGTGGTCGTGGCCGGCCGGGAGGTAACGGCGGTTCTCAATCAGTGTGCCGGGATTCGTCATGGCCGCGTCCTCCTTGGCGGTGAGATGCACACGCGCATGGGGAAAGTCGGCCAGCCCTCCGATGTGATCGGCGTCGAAGTGGGTGAGCACGATGTCAGTCACATCCGCGGCGTGGTATCCAAGCGACTGCACCTGCCGGATCGCGGTCTCGGACTCGTCGAACACCGGCCGTACGAAGTGGCGAGCGGGTCCGAATCGTTGAGCGGGCGCCGCACGATCACGAAGCCCCAGACCGGAGTCGATGAGAACCAGGCCGTTCGGGGTTTCGACGAGTAACACATGACAGACCAGACCGTCGGGTGCACCCCACGGATGCATGGTTCCGCAGTTGAGATGATGGACCTTCATGGCAGTCGGTCTACTGTCCTTAGGTTGTCGCCGTCGTGGGCCGGTATGCCGCCGACCCGCCACTACCCACGGTGAGGGTAATCCGAGTCACCACAATACCCACGCTGTGGATTTACTCAAGGGGTGGGCATACTGGGATTCATGACGGGATCGCCTCAACCGGTCCGACGGGGCCGGCCACCCAAGGACAGTGCAGGACTCTCCCGCGCCGCCATCGTCGAAGCGACGTTGAAAGTCATTGATGCCGAGGGTGTTCCGCAGGTGTCGATGCGATCGGTGGCCCGTCTGCTGGGCGTCGACGCCAAGAGTCTGTACAACCACGTCGACGGCAAAGACGACGTACTCGACGCCGTCGCCGAACATCTGCTCAGCGGTATCGACTTGCCCCGACGAACTGGTGACACCGCGACGGATCTGCGCGCGATCGCCGACGCATTTCGGGTGCGTGCGCTCTCTCATCCCGAGGCCGCGTCGCTGGTTCTCACCCGGCAGTTGGCGTCGCCGGCCGGGCTCGCGCCGGTCGACGCATTTCTCGCCGTGCTGCGGGATGCCGGATGTGCGGTCCCCGAGGCCGTGCGCCTCCTGCGTACGCTCGTCGCCGCACTCGTCGGTACCTTGCTGCGAGAAGTCAACGTCGACCCCACGTTTGGGGTCGGCGATGATCTCGGATGGTCGTCGCGCCGCGAGGTGCTCGAACAGTCCGGCCTGCCACGCGTCACCGAGGCTGCGCAGGAACTCGCGCGCTACGACCGTGACGCCGAGTTCGACTTCGCGATCACCGCGGCGATCGATGTGGTCCTGATGCGCACCGGTTCGGTATCCAGGTGAACCGTAACCGACCGGGCGGTGCAGTCGACGCGGCCGATACCGCACCACCAGATAACCGTCGGGTCGCCGCCGCCCGCACGAACAAGGTGGCGGCGACCGTGGCGTCCGGGTGTGAACCGGTACGACCTAAGCGGTGACCTGAACCCACGCCGACGACGTCCGTCCGGACCAGTTGGCGAGACGCTCGGTGGGCCCGGCACCGTCGCGTGACTCGACGACCGGGCCGAACGGGACGGTGTCGTCGGCGCGGATCTCCGCGGGGATGAACCGTTGTGCCACAGCCAGAGTGGCCTCGGCGAGTGCCGGGTCGGGTTCGGCGTCTTGTCCGGTGGCGACGGCGAGATCCCAACCGTGGACCAGCGTCTCGTTGACGTAACCCCAGAGTGCGCCCGCGCCGGGGACCTCGCCCCACGGAACCTTCACCATCGCGGTGAGTTTCGCGTCGCCGGACCAGGAGTCGATGGCGACGGTGGTCAGGTCGGCGTAGGTGCCCGCATCGTGGCGATCGTCGACGCTGGGCACGGCGAAGACGTCGTCGCCGTTACCGAGTGCGACCGCCCGACGGGCCGTGCCGATCAGGTGCCCGGCGAGCGCGCGAACGTCGAAATCGTCACAGGGAGTGGGGGAATCGAGTTGGTCGTCGTCGACGCGGGTGAGCAGATCGGTGACCCAGCGGGTCGCGGCGGCGTAGACGGGACGCGGATCGGCGGGGAGTGCGGGAGTGCTCATGATGAGTTCCTTCCATGGTCGTGGTGGCTGACGACAACCAGTGAAACGCCGATACCTGACATCTTCTGTCAGGTATTTCTGAGAGACTTTTCTCGTGCGTGCCGATCGCTTGTTGTCGGTCCTGATGCTGTTGCGGTCTCGGGGCCGGATGACGGCTGCGGAACTGGCCGTGGAACTCGAGGTCTCGGAGCGCACGGTGTTGCGTGACATCGAGGCTTTGTCGGCGTCGGGGGTGCCGGTGTATTCCGAACGCGGGCGCCACGGCGGATTCGCGCTGCTGCCGGGATACCGCACCGATCTGTCCGGGCTGACGCTGAGTGAGGCGATCGCCGTGCTGTCGGGCGGCGGACGGATCGATTCGCCCGCCGCGGCGAGCGCCAAGCGCAAACTCGAGGCCGCCCTGCCGGAGGCGCACCGGAGTCGGGTCGCCGCGGCCGCTCAGCGAATTCTGGTGCGCCCGGAGGGCTTTGTGCGTTCCCCGGCGACGCTCGACGAACTCGCCCCGGTGCAGCAGGCGGTGTTCGACGGCCGGCGAATCCGGCTGACCTATCAGGCGCGAGGACGCGAGCCCCGGGAGCGGGTACTCGATCCGATCGGTCTCATCGTCGCCGGCGACACGTGGTATCTCGTCGCCAATTCCGATGGCGAGGAACGGATGTATCGCGTCTCGCGGATGTCGGATGTGCAGATTCTCGACGAACCGGCGAACCGGGACGAGCAGGTGGATCTCGACGAGGTGTGGGAACGGCATCGGGACGCGTTCCGGGCCGGATTCGAGGAACTCGACGTGATCCTCGACTGCGCACGAGAGGATGTCGACAAGCTCGTCGGTCCGGTAGTCGTGGCGTCTGTCAAGGAGAGCGACTCACCGACACACGTCCGCGTCCATCTGCGCTTCGCGGATCGGGCGCGCGTGTCGCGGGTGTTGTGGAATGTGGGCTTCGATGTCGACTTCGAGGTCATCGAACCGATCTGGCTCCGCGACGAACTGCGCTCCCGGGCACACATGGTCGCGGAGTCGTCCGCACGACAACAACCCTGAGGTCGCCGGCCTCGACGAATCGCGTCCGGGATGGCGTCCGCATCTGAGGACACCGTGTATCCCGATGTCTTCCCGATTGCGCGCAAAACAACCATAATCAGGCTCATGGCAGACAAAGGTGCGCCGATCGGGACTCGTCCCGGCGAGCGTCAGCGATTCCGGAAACTCGCGCAGGCCGCGCTCAACGCGGATGTCACCGTGGGCCAGGTGGACACGATCCTCACCGACATGGGCGACGCGCTCGACGGGTTCGGGAACACCCTCACCGATCTCGACGGCACGATGGTGAAGATGGAGGCCACGCTGAACCACCTGAGCAACACACTGGTGCAGGTGGATGCGACCGTTGACCGGATGGGTGAGATCGTGGACCGCATGGAATTGATCGTGGGTCGGGTGGAGGCATTGGTGGCGATCGGCGAGGCCGCGCTGCGTCCGATCGGGGCCATCGAATCGGCCAGTCGCAGTGTCATGTCACGCATCGGATTGGGGTGAGCGGTCAGTGACTGTCGAGGAGCGCGAATTTCAAGGCGCACACGGGGAGACCATCGTCTACGACGTCCACACACCCGAGTCGGCGCAGCCGCGCGCGGTGGTCGTCATCGCGCACGGCATGGGCGAGCACGGACGACGCTACGGCCACGTTGTCGATGCACTGTTGGCCGACGGGTACGTAGTGGCGGTTCCCGATCACCTCGGGCATGGCCGCTCGGGCGGTGCGCGCATGCGGATCCGCTCGTTCTCCGACTACACCACCGACCTGCACCGCGTGATCGGCAACGTCGCCGTCGACGGACTGCCCACCTATCTGCTGGGACACAGCATGGGCGGCTGCATCGCGCTGGATTACGCGCTCGACCACCCCGACGAACTCGCCGGGCTCATCCTGTCCGGCGCGGCGATCATGCCGGGCGACGACCTACCCGGTCCGCTGATCGCGGTGTCGAAGATCGTCGGCAAGATCGCGCCGACGCTGCCCACGTTGGCGCTGGACTCCGCCAGTATCAGTCGCGATCCGGCGGTGGTGGCCGAGTACGAGGCCGACCCGTTGGTGTACCGCGGCAAGATCCCGGCCCGGCTGGGTGCAGAGATGGTCACCACGATGCAGTCCTTCCCGAAGCGCTTGCCGACGCTGAGAATGCCGGTGCTGGTGATGCACGGCAGCGAAGACAAGCTGACCAACCCGTACGGCAGCCGACTCGTTGACAAGCTGGCCGGGTCGGACGACAAGACCGTCATCATCTGGGACGGGCTGCGTCACGAGATCTTCAACGAACCGGAGAAGGACGACGTGATCGGCACACTCACACGGTGGCTGGATCAGCGGGTCGGCGCATCGTGAACTGTTCGACGCCCATCCGGCCGTCACGAAAGGCCATCCGCCCGCCGACGAGGTAGAGCCGCCACACCCGTGCCACCTCGTCACCGACGAGTCGGACGGCGGCGTCGTAGTTCTTCTCGAACGTCTCGTACCAGGCGTCCACGGTGCGCACATAGTGCTCGGCCATCGGCCGCACGTCGGTCACCTCGAGCCCGGCGTCGCGCAGCATGGCGGCGGTGTCGTCGACCGGACGCATGTACATGTCGGGGGCGATGAAGGACTCGATGAACGGGCCGCCACCGGGATGATTGCCGGCGCGACGCGACATCTGCTGGATGCAGACGCGCCCGCCCGCCTTCACCTTGTCATGGAGGACGGCGGCATAGGTGGGGTAATTGCGTTGTCCCACATGCTCACCCATCTCGATCGAGGCCACCGCATCGAAGCCGGAATCGGGGATCTCGCGGTAATCCTGCACGCGGATCTCCACCAGGTCACCCAGTCCGCGTTCGGCGATCCGGGCGTCGATGAACTCCTTCTGCTCGGCGGCGATCGTGACGCCGAGAACCCGTGCACCGTAGCGCTCCGCCGCGAACAGCGACAGTGATCCCCATCCGCATCCGATGTCGAGTAGCCGCGCTCCCGGCCCGAGGTGATCCAGTCCGACGTTGCGGCACACCAGATCCAGCTTGTCGGCTTGCGCATCGGCGAGCGTGTAGTCGGGCGCCTCGGAGGTCCAGTAGGCGCTCGAATAGGCCATGTGCTCGTCCAGGATCAGCGAATAGAACTCGTTGGACAGATCGTAGTGATGGCTGATCGCGGCGCGGTCCCGCGCCCGGGAATGCAACCGGCCGCGTACCCGCGCCTGCGAGGCCGGCGGCGCCTTGGGCGGTCCGATCAGCTTGTGCGACAACGCCAGTCGAGTCAGATCCCACAACAGTCGGGGAGTGAGCCGGATCTTGGAGAGGCCGCGCTCGGCCGACACCTGCCACACGTGGGTGAGTGCGTCGTCGAGGTCTCCGGTGACGTCGAGTTCACCGGTGACATAGGCCTGCGCGGCACCGAGTTCCCCCGGATGCCAGAGCATGCGCCGCAACGCATCCCGGCTGTAGAGCACGACGTGCGGTGCGTCCTCGGGGCCGGCGGTACTGCCGTCCCAGGCCGTCAGATGGACCGGTAACTCACCCCGTGTCTGGTCTTCGATCACCCGCGCCAACGATGCGGCGACGCTCATGCGGCCTCCCTGCTTCGGTCCTGCTTCGGTGTCGGTGCACAAGGTGTTCGCGGCGGGGCGTGGGGTGGATGGGTGGGGTGTTGGTGGTGTTCCGGCGTCGGTTCGGGTGGTCTCGACGCGCCGCGGGCTCGCAAGCTCGCACGAGGCGGCTCGACCGACGGGGGACGGAACGCGCGTCCGCTGGGGGCTCCTCGCGCCACGACCGACGGGAGGGGGGCGCCTCGGCCGGCGGGTGGGGGCGCCTCGACCGGCGGGTGGGGGCGCCTCGACCGGCGGGTGGGGTGCGGGTGGTCTCGACGCGCCGCGGGCTCGCAAGCTCGCACGAGGCGGCTCGACCGACGGGGGGACGGGGCGCGCGTCCGTTGGGGGCTCCTCGCGCCACGACCGACGGGAGGGGGGCGCCTCGGCCGGCGGGTGGGGAGCGGGTGGTCTCGAGCCGCCGCGGGCTCGCAAGCTCGCACGAGGCGGCTCGACCGACGGGGGACGGGGCGCGCGTCCGCTGGGGGCTCCTTGCTCCTCGACCGGCGGGTGAGGGACGGTGCCGCCGGCGATAAAGAGCCGGCCGCCGCTGATCCGGGAAAGTGGTTCAGCGACGGCCGGAAAGGGGACCTCGGGTGTCAGGCGTCGTAGCCGAGCAGCGACTTCACCTCGAGGAAGTCCTCGAAGCCGTAGTCGCCGCCCCATTCGCGGCCGTTGCCGCTCTTCTTGTAGCCGCCGAACGGGGCGGCCGGGTCGACCTGTGCGCCGTTGAGCGCGATGGAACCGGCGCGAATCGCCCCGCCGATACGACGGACCTCGTCGATGTCCTTGCCCGACACGTAGCCGGCGAGACCGTATTCGGTGTCGTTGGCGATCTTGATGGCCTCGTCGACGGAGTCGTAGCCGATGACCACCAACACCGGGCCGAAGACCTCGGTCTGGGCGATCTCCATGTCGTTGGTGACGTTGGTGAACACGGTCGGCTGCACGTAGTAGCCGGTTGGCAGCCCCTCGGGCCGGCCCGCACCGCCGATGACCGGGGTGGCACCGGCGTCGATGGCGCGTTCGATCAGACCCTGGATCTTGTCGAACTGGGCTTCGGAGACCACCGGGCCGAGGCGGACGTCGGTGTTGGGATCGCCGACGGTGAGTCCCGCTCCGGCGGACTTGGCGATCTCGGCGACCTCGTCGAGACGAGAGTTGGGAACGAGCATGCGGCTCGGGGCATTACAGGACTGACCCGAGTTGAGCATCATCGTCGCGATGCCACCGGCGACATTCTTGGCGAAGTCCTCGTCGTCGAGGATGATGTTGGGGCTCTTGCCGCCGAGTTCCTGCGCGACCCGCTTGACGGTCGGCGCGGCACTCTTGGCGACCTCGATGCCGGCACGGGTGGAGCCGGTGAACGAGATCATGTCGATGTCGGGATGCGACGACAGCGCCGCCCCCACACCCGGTCCGTCACCGTTGACGAGGTTGAACACGCCCGCCGGAACGCCTGCGGCATCAAGGATCTCGGCGACGATGGCGGCGCTGAACGGGGCCACCTCCGACGGCTTGAGCACCACTGTGCAGCCGGTGGCCAGCGCCGGTGCGAGCTTGCACATGACCTGGTTGAGCGGCCAGTTCCACGGGGTGATGAAGCCGCAGACGCCGACCGGTTCCTTGACGATGCGGTGCGCGCCGCGGTCCTCGCCGAAGGAGTAGGTGGGCAGGGTGGCGGCGGCGGTCATCAGGTGGCCGAGTCCGATGGGCACCTGCGCGGCGTTGGACAGTCCGGCCGGAGCGCCCATCTCCTCGGTCACCGCAGCGGCGAGGTCGGGCATCCGCTTCTGGTATTCGGCGATGATCGCGTTGAGCACGGCGACGCGCTCGTCGACCGTGGTCTGCCCCCAGGTGGCGAAGGCGCGACGAGCCGCGGCGACCGCGGCGTCGACATCGGCGGCGGTGCCGAGCGCGACCTGCCCGGCGGACTTCTCGGTGGCCGGGTTGATCACGTCGATCAGGTTGAGCTCGGTCGGCTCGACCCACTGGCCGTCGATGTAGAACTTGGTGATCTCGCGCATCTGTCCTCCGTCTCGCGGTTGTCACACGTATGTGTTCCACCCCACACTATGCCTTCGCGGCGGCTGCCGAGCGAGCGGTCGGTAAATTGGCGGTGGCCGTCGCGAATCGAGACGCTCGGAGTGATCCGCGGGGTCTACGGTGGGGTCCATGATCCATATCGTCGCCACCTGGAAGATCAAGCCCGAATTCGCCGACCAATGGCCGGAACTGTCCGCCGAGTTCACCAAGGCCACCCAGGCCGAGCCGGGAAACCGCTGGTTCGAGTGGTCCCGAAGCCTCACCGATCCGCATTCGTATGTGCTCGTCGAGGCCTTCGACGACGATGCCGCCGGTGCGCACGTGAACAGTGATCACTTCAAGAAGGCGACCGCCGAGTTGCCGGCCTATCTCGCCGAGACGCCGAAGATCATCAACACGACCGTGGAGCAGGACGACTGGTCGGAGCTCGGGGAGATGGCCGTCGACTGACTGTCGTCGCGCACTCCGGGCGAGGGGCTCGGGGGTGTGAGGGATCTGGGCCTGTAAGAGATTCCGCGGGACGGGTTTCGCTCATTCTGTGAGTGACCTGAGAGCAACGGCGTTATCGTGGGGATCGCGCTCGACACCCCTGCGAGCTCCTCCGAAAGGCCGCGACCATGAATCGTCGCTCCGCGTTGTTCGCTGTCCTGTTTTCTCTGCTTCTCGCTCTCACCGGCGGTGGAATCGCTTCTGCAGCACCAGGTTCGCTGGATCTGGGCTCCTCCGGACTGGACATACCCGGCATCGGCGAGGGGTGTTCGAAAGACCTCGTCGATGGCGACTGGCGCCTCGGCCCGGAAACCTTGTCGACGCTGCCGCCGGTGGCCACGCAACTCGAGGGTTATCGACGAACGGGGACGAAGGGCAAGAACAACCAGGAGTTCCTCCAGGCGTTCTGGACAGGGCCCAAAGAGACCGGGAAATGGAACTATCCCCCCGAGAACGGTTACGTCCTCGACGACGCCGGCAAACCCATCAAGTCCGAGAAGACGATGGTGCCCGGTGACCGGATGGACCGCTACGGCGGTGAGGGCGGCACTTTCATGGCCCCGGAGGGCACGCCGTATCCGCAACGGTCACTTCCGCCGGGAAACCTCGTCAGCAGCGCTTCGCCGTCGACCTGCAACTATCACGATTACATCGTGATCAGGCCGTTCAAGGTCTACGCCGGTGATATCGCGCCCGCATTCGACCAACCCGGTGGTGGCAAGCAGTACGAGATCGTCGATCCGTTGCTGGACCCGAACCCGGCCTGCGGCACCGCCGGCGTCCAGTTCCTGATCTGCGCCGGATACCTCGTCAAAATCTACCCCGGCCCGCTGTGACACCTGGCGGTGCTGACAGCCTGCTCGATGCGGAGATGCGAAGCAAGGTCGAGGATCTCGCGTCGCGCATGCACGCCCAGCCGGCCGACCTTCCCGAGATGGACCGTATCCGCGACGACGGCGTCCCGTCGTGTTGGCGGGACGCCGACGGATCGTGGCATCTGACGGTCCGAGAGCGCGCAAACACCCTGTCGGACAGGCCCACCCGGGATCCGGACGAGTACTTGCGGATCGTCGCCCAGAGCATCGCCGAGCAGCAGTCCTACCGACTGCACCCGCCGGGTTCGCCGGACTTCCGGCGGGAGTCCTGGCGGGCGCAGTTCGATTCGCTGGCGGCCATCAATCCGCTGTGGGCCCAGGCGTGGTTGCGGGAGATCCGACACACCCTCGTGGACAGGGGCGCCGATGCAACCGTCCTGGATCTGTTGCCGTTGGCCGACTGAGTTGGTGGGTGGCCTGCGCTGTCAGCGTCTGTGCTGTCAGCGTCTGTACGGTCAGCGACTGGCCGGAACCGCGTCGCGGTCGGTGTCCGCCGATGGAGTCGTGTCCGCTGTCCCGCCGAGTGCCTCACCCTCGATGTCGACGTTGGGCAGGATGTGGTCGAGCCAGCGCGGCAGCCACCATGCCTTGTCGCCGAGAAGGGTCAGCACCGCGGGCATCAGGGTCATCCGGATGATGAACGCGTCGAAGACGACCGCGATCGCCAGCGCGAATCCCATCACCTTGATGAAGGCCATGTCCTGGAGCATGAACGCGGCGAAGACCGAGATCATGATCGCGGCGGCCGCGGCCACCACCCGGGCGCCGTGTCGATAGCCGACGATCACGGCCTGCTTGGCGTCGGTGCCGTGGACATAGGCCTCTCGCATCCGGGTCACCAGGAACACCTGATAGTCCATGGCGAGTCCGAACACGATGCCCACCAACATGATCGGCAGGAAGCTGACCAGCGGCTGCGGGTTGTTCACGATGCCCAGCCAGCCGTCGGTGAATAGTGCGACGGTGACACCGAAGGTGGCGGCAACCGACAGTAGGAAGCCGAGAGCCGCGACCAGGGGCACGAGGATCGACCGGAACACAACGATCAGGATCAGGAAGGCCAACCCGACCACCACGAGCAGATACGGGATCAGTGAGCCGGACAACCGGTCGGAGACATCGAGTTCGATGGCGGTCTGCCCGGTGACGCCGTAACTCACGTCGAGGCGTTGGTCGATCCCGGATTCGTTGTCGCGCAACGTGGTCACCAGATCGTGGGTCTGATCGGAGTCGGCGGCGGTGGCCGGGATGACGGTCACGATGGCGGCATCGGCATTGTTCTTGCTGACATCGCCGGCGTCGATCCATGCGGCAGCGACGCCGTCGGTGCCGCGGATGTCGTCGACGAGGCTGTCATAGGCACGGATGCGGGCTGCCTGATCGGGGAGTCGGGCACCGTCGGCGACGAGCACCAGCGGGCCGTTGTAGCCGGGGCCGTACTTCTCGGCAATGAGGTCGTAGGCCTGCCGTTGCGTGGTGGACGGGTCCGACGTGCCGTCATTGGGCAGCGCGAGTTTGAGGCCCGCCATCGGCAGCGCCAGCAGGATCAGGCCGACGACGATGACACCGGTGACCAGGCGCGGACGCTTGACCACCTGGTGCACATAGCGTTGCCCGTTGTGCACCCGCGCGGTCTCGTCGCCGGTCACGTCGGGAGCGTTGAGGAACGACAGTCGTCCGCCGAAGGCCTTGCCGCCGAACAGTCCGAGGATCGCCGGGAGCAGGGTGAGGGCCACCAGTACCGCGACGATGACGGTGGCCGCCGCCGCGATACCCATCGCGGTGAGGAACGGGATGTTGACGATGGCGAGTGCCGCGAGCGCGATGACCACGGTCGACCCGGCGAACACCACCGCCGAGCCCGCCGTTCCGACGGCTCTGCCCGCGGCCTCGGCACGCGTTGCGCTGCGGTGTATCTCATGGCGATAGCGGGACACGATGAACAGGGCGTAGTCGATACCGACCGCGAGTCCGATCATCGTTGCCAGGACCGGGGTTTCCTGACTGAGGTCGAAGAATCCGGTGGCGATGGACACGCCCATCATGCCGACGGCGACGCCGACGATGGCGGTGAGGATGGGCATACCCCAGGCCACCAATGAGGCGAAGGTGAGGATGAGGATCAGTGCGCCGACGGCGATACCGATCAGCTCCGAGGTCACACCGAGCTCGAAACTGCTTGTCGCCGTGCCCTTCATATCGACGGTCAGGCCGGCGTCGCGGCCGGTCTGGGCGACGGCGTCCATCTGATCGCGCATGGCGTCGGTGACGTCGGCGGAGGCGTCGACGTCGAATCCGGCGCCGAACTGCACCGCACTGGCGTCGGCGTTGACCGGGGAGCCGGCCTGCACCGTCGCGGCCGCCTGGTCCGGCGAGGCCCCGAACATCTTCTCCTGTGCGGCAACGAGTTTCTGACGTGCCGGGCCCGGTTGCTGTTGGGTTCCGTAGAGCTGCAACGGATTGACGACGGCGGTCTGGGGGTTCTTGACACCGTCGACCTGGCGGAGCTGGGTCACCATCTTCGCGACCGCGGCAGCGTACCGGGGATCGGTCAGTGAGGCGCCGTCGGGCGCGGCCACCACGTAGGTGACGCTGACGTCATTGCCGAACTTGGGTTTGTCCGGAAAGCGTTCGACCATCAGGTTCTGCGCGCGTTCGGACGGGATTCCGGGAATGGAGAAGGATTCGGTGGTGGGCTTGGAGAGGAATGCGGCTCCGAGGCCGAGCCCGATGAGGACCAACACCCAGATGGCGATGGTCTTGAATCTGTTGACGTAGGCCCAGCGGCCCACTCGGTACAGGAAATTGGCCACGTCAGTGCTCCTCGGGTGTCGGCCGTGGACGATTCGGCTGGGACAGTGATGGAAGTGGTTGTGCGATACCAGAACCGGTCTGGTCGAAGGCGAGATCGAGAATGCTGCGGGCGTCCGCTCCGACGGTGTCGCGAACTGTCATCCAGTGCTCGAGCCCCGACCGCGCGGTGGTGAGCGCGAGGCCGAAGGCGAGTCGGGGATACAACGCGGACGGGTCGACGCCGCGGGCGGCCATCATGGCGCGCAGTTGTTCTTCACAGGTGGCGAGCAGGTCGACGTGGCGGCTGTGGGCGGTCAGTGCCGGTTCGTTGTCGAAGAGGCGCAGGAGCGTCACGAACTGTTCGGGTTCGACGTCCTCGGTTTCGGTGGCGATCTCGATGAGGACCACACGGAGTGAATCCCACAGTGTTTCCGAACTCGGTCGGGAGCTCACGCCGGTCACGATCTGTTCGATCAGATCACCGGCGAAGCTGACCAGGGCGTCCTCTTTGCCGGTGAAGTAGTTGTGGAAGGTCCGGACGGAGACGCCGGCCTCGGCGGCGACGGCCTCGATGGTGACGTGGTCCATGCCGTCGCGCAGCGCGAGTGCGAGGACCGCGTGCGCGAGTGCCTGGCGGGTGGCCGCCTTCTTCGACTCGCGGAGGCCGGTGGGACGCATGTGTTCCACCGTACGTAAATTGCACGACCCCTGCAATATTGCAGGGTCGTGCAATTTATGATCGTCTGGTCACACGCGGCGTCAGCGAGTGGTCTGGCTCACTGACCGTCGCGCGCCCTGTGAGCGGTTGCCGTGACCGCGGTTGCCGGTCGCCTGACCGTGCGACTGGCCGCGATTCGCGCCGTGCGAGCGGCCGCGACCGGTGCCGTTGTCGGCGGAACGTGCGGAACCCGAGCGGCCTCCACCGGATCGGGCGCCGCCGGATCGTGTACCTCCGGATCGTGCACCTCCGGCACGACCGCCTTCGGAACGTCCGCCGCCACCGGAACGGCGGCGGCCACCGGAGTTGCGGTTCTGTCCGCCGCGCTGCGCGGCCGCGGGGGCCTCGGGTGCCGGCGTCACGAACTCTGCGCGCTCACCGACCAGATCGTGGACGGCCGTCGACGTCGCCTCGACGCGCTGCGGGGTGACGGTGATCTTGGCCTTGCCCAGCAGCGACTTGAGGTCGCGGCGCTGCTCGGGCAGGCACAGGGTGACCACGTCGCCTGCGCTTCCTGCGCGGGCGGTGCGACCGGACCGGTGCAGGTAGGCCTTGTGCTCGGCCGGCGGATCGACATGGACGACGAGTTCGATGTCGTCCACGTGCACGCCGCGGGCGGCGACGTCGGTGGCGACGAGTACGCGCACCGAGCCGTCGCCGAAGGCGGCCAGGCTGCGATCACGTTGTGCCTGACTGAGATTGCCGTGCAGATCGACCGCCGGGATGCCCTCGGCGGTGAGCTTCTTGGCGAGTTTGCGGGCCTGGTGCTTGGTGCGCATGAACAGGACGCGGCGCCCGGTACCGGAGGCGAGTTCACGGACCACCGCCGTCTTCGCGGTGGTGTCGGCGACCTCGAAGACGTGGTGGGTCATCTGCTCGACCGGTGAGCTCGCGTCGTCGACCGAGTGCATCACCGGGTCGTGCAGGAATCGCTTGACGAGCTTGTCGACGCCATTGTCCAGCGTCGCCGAGAACAGCAGACGCTGTCCGTCGGCGGGGGTGGCGGCGAGGATGCGGGTCACCGCGGGCAGGAAGCCGAGGTCTGCCATGTGATCGGCCTCGTCGAGGACCGTGATCTCGACGTCGTCGAGGCGAATGATGTTCTGGCGCACCAGGTCTTCGAGGCGACCGGGGCATGCCACGACGATGTCGGCGCCGCGGCGCAGGGCTTGTTCTTGGCGGGTCTGCTTGACGCCGCCGAAGACGGTGGTCACACGCAGTCCGACGGCGGTGGCCAGCGGGGTCACCGCGTCGGCGATCTGGGTGGCCAGTTCACGGGTCGGCGCGAGGACCAGTCCGGTGGGGGCGCCCGGGGTGCGGGTCATCTCCATCTCGGCCAGACCGGCGACCAGCGGGATGGCGAAGGCCAGGGTCTTTCCTGAGCCGGTGCGGCCCCGGCCGAGGACGTCGGCGCCGTCGAGGGTGTCCGGCAAGGTGTCGGCTTGGATGGGGAATGCCTCGGTCTTACCGTCGGCGGCGAGAGCCTCGACCAGTGCGGTGGGCACGCCGAGGGACGCGAAGGTGGTCATGAACGTGTGGTGCCTTTCGGGCGGGTCTCACGGCGCAGGGGTCACCCACATCCGCGAGATCGGATGGCGAACGCGCGGGCTCGCGCATTCGTTCGCCGTATGAAGTGGAGTGATCGAGGCGGACGAATTATCTGCGGGCCTCTTCTATGAGGCCGCGGGGTCCGCCGACAACAGTCGTTCTACGACGCCTGACTCCGCGCTGGGCGGGTCATTCGTCCTCCGACGCTACACGTGCAACGTCGACAATGCCGAATCGTGGTGTGGGTCACCATGTCGTGAGGTGCTCAGGCGACGCTGCTCGCCACCGCGATCACCACACCGGCGACGGTCAGCACACCCACGACCACCGCATAGATCCACGCCGCGCGGCGTTGTCCGCGCCGGGCTGCGCCGATGCCGAGTCCGACAGCGATCAGGATCACCGCTGCGTAGACCGAGATGCCGATGGTGAGTCCGGCAACCGCGGCGTCGGTCATCGCGAGAATCTGCGGCGCGGCGCCCCAGCGGTACATACCGGTCATGACCTGAGTAGATCACGGCCGGTGCTCAGATCACCCCTGTGGGTGCTCGTCGGGTGCCGGGCTGCTGGGTGGGCATGCGATTGGGTGGGACCGGGTACGGTGCGCCTTTCCCCAGCGTGCCCGCGGCGATGTTCGGACCGCATTGCACCAGGGCGTTCTGGGCGGCGGGGGCCGGGTCGCCGAACCGTGGCCGCGCACTGTTGGGGGCGTTGCCGAAATCGAAGGCCGAGGTCATGTCGCCGACGACGGATCGGCGCCACGCCGTCAGGTTGGGGACGTCGACACCGAAGCGCTTCTCGATGAGCCGCAGCTGCGAGGTGTGGTCGAAGCGTTCGGTCGCCACGAGACCGCCGCGGCTGTAGGGGGAGATGACGAAACACGGCACGCGATAGCCGAGACCGATCGGTCCGCGGATGCCCTTCGACGACGACACCTTGTTGATGTCGGGGACGCTGAGGTATTCGCCTGGCGTCCCGGGTGGTGGGGTGGGCGGGGTCACATGATCGAAGAATCCGCCGTTCTCGTCATAGCTGATGATGAGTGCGGTTTTCTCCCACACCGCCGGGTTGGAGGTGAGGATGTCGAGCAGTTGCACGATGCCGACGGCGCCCAGCGCGGCAGGAAGTGCCGGATGTTCGCATTCCATCGCCGGCGGTACCACCCACGACACCTTCGGCAGGCGGTTGGCCTTGACGTCGGCGGCGAAGTCGTTGGGGTAGGTGGGATCGATTCCGCGGCGGGCCAATTCGGAGTTCGGGTTCTGGGCCTGGGTGAAACAGCCCATCATTCCGTCGAGGATGACCGACGACACCGGCCCGAGATCCTTGTTGTTGTAGATCTTCCAGCTCACCCCGGCGTCGCGAAGGTTTTCCGGCATGGTGCGCCAGCTGTAGGCGAATTTTGGTATGAGAGTGGGTGTCTCGACGAGGGGTCCACCGTGGCGGCCGTCCGGGTCCAGTGTTGCGCTCATCCAGTACAGCCGGTTGGGGTCGGTCGGACCGAGTACCGAGCAGTGGTAGGCGTCGCACAGGGTGAAGGCCTCGGCGAGGCTGCGGTGGACCGGGATGTCCTCGCGTTCGTAGTAGCCCATCAGGGCCGGCGCGTTGTCGGGGCCGACCGAGGCGATCGACATCGGCAGCCAGCCGTCGTTGCGGCCGTGATTCCACGCCTTGTGCAGTCCGGCCCACGAGTGATCGGGATCGTTGATGCACTCACCGTCGAGGTTGGCGTCGTGGGTGGTGTCGAGCCGGAACGGCATGGTGTGGCCGGTCGGGGTCGGGCCCACCCCCGGCGCCCAGCCCCGTTGTTTCCACAGTGGCGTCGATTCCCCGAAACCCCGTACCCCGGAATAGGTTCCGAAGTAGTGGTCGAATGACCGGTTCTCCTGCATGAACAGCACGATGTGCTCGATGTCCGAGAGCGAACCGGTGCCGCCGGGATCGGCCGACGCGTACGCCTTGTCGATGATCGGCGCGGCCCACGAGGTCAGCAGTGCGCCCCCACCGACGGCGGTGACACGATTGAGGAAGTCTCGCCGGGAGTATCCGGCGAATGGGACATTGGGCACGGGTGCTCCTCGTCTGCGACGGTTGCACCCGGGCTGGTGGCCCCCCGGTGAGGGCGCAGGTGCTCACCGAACGGTGAGTCTAGACCCGACCTCGCCCGTGCGTGGACGAAGCCGGGCCGAACATCCGGCGCCGGTCGATCAGACCACCGATTCCGTCCGCTCCGTCGACGAGTCGACCTTGTCCTTCTCCCAGAAGGTCGCCCCGACGATGCCCAATGCCACCGGATCGAACTGCGGGTCGATGCCCGTTTTCTTCTGCCGTTCGTAGTCACGGAGTGCGGTGAACACCGGTTGCTGCAGGATGAGGATGCCGACGATGTTGAGCCACGCCATCAGTCCGACGCCGATGTCACCGAGAGTCCAGGCGTCCGTCGCCGTCGACACCGCGCCGATTGCCACAGACACCAGGATCAGGGCCTGCAGCAGCAGCGTGGCGTTGCTGCCGAGGGTGCTGCGCAGCGGCCGCACATAGATCGTAGAGGCCTTGCCCATCAGGAATCGGAGATTGGTTTCGGCCATGTAGTAGTAGGCGATGATCGTCGTCAGGCAGAAGAACAGCAGCGACACCGCCACGAACGACGAGCCCGCGCCGCTCCACAGGGTGTCGAATCCGGTTTGGACGAAGGTGGGTCCCACCTCCGCGTCGGCGGGCAGCATGCCGCCTTCGGCGATGACTGCTCCGCTGTCCGATTCGCCCTCGAACACGCGGTACGCGCCGGTGGACAGGATGAGGAAGCCGGTGGCCGAGCAGACGAACAGGGTGTCGACATAGACGGCGAAGGCCTGGACGAGCCCCTGCTTGGCCGGATGGGAGACCTCTGCGGCCGCGGCAGCGTGCGGTCCGGTGCCCTGGCCGGCCTCGTTGGAGTAGATGCCGCGTTTGACGCCCCACATGATGGCGACGCCGATGATCGCGCCGAATGCCGAGTCCACGCCGAAGGCGGACCCGAAGACCGTCGCGATCACCCCGGGAACCTCCGAGGCGTTGAAGGCGACGATGATCAGGGCGATGACGATATAAATGACCGCCATCAGCGGGACCACGATCGAGGCGAAGGTGGCGATGCGTTTGACGCCACCGATGATCACGAACGCCAGCACGATGACCGATCCCACCGCTGCGATCCACTTCTCGATGCCCCAGGCGTTCTCCATCGCGATGGCCATCGAGTTCGACTGCACGCTGGGCAGCAGCAGGCCACAGGCCAGGGTGGTGACCGCGGCGAAGATCAGGCCGTAGACCTTGAAGGCGCCGGATGCCTTGGTGTGGGCGAACGCTCGGCTCAGGTAGTACGCCGGTCCGCCGCGGTACTCGCCGGTGAGGTGATCGCGCGTCTTGTAGATCTGACCCAGCGTGCACTCGACGAAGGAGGTCGACGCACCGAGGAAGGCGACCATCCACATCCAGAACAGTGCGCCCGGGCCGCCGAACGCGATGGCGGTGGCCACGCCCGCGATGTTTCCGGTACCCACACGACCGGCCAATGACATGGTCAGCGCCTGGAACGACGAGACCCCCGACGGCGACTTCTCGCCGTGGAACATCAGCCGGATCATCTCCTTGAACTGACGTACCTGGACGAAGCGCGATCGGATGGAGAAGTACACACCTGCGGCGAGGCACAGGAAGACCAGTGCGTTGCTCCAGATGTATCCGTTGATCTCGGCGAGGACCTCGGACATGAGACTCCTGGCGTTGGGTGCCGTCCGTCAGGTCGACCCCTCGACCTGACGACGGAGAGGATGCCCGGGGCGTGGACGGCACGTGGCGAACTCTTGGACGTCTCTTTACCTTCGCATGACTCCGAGATGTTCGCGCGGTGAACGCGCGGCGGCGTCCTGGCCCGGCCGGGTGGGTGCTGGTCAGGCGGTCGAGTCCGGAGCCGCGGTGCGGATGAGGGCCTCGAGTTCGGCCCGGATCGATTCCAGCGGGTCGTAGCCGGCGATCGCCGTGGCGATGGCGGCCGCGTTGGTGCGGTGGTCGTCGCTCCCGATCACCTCGGAGACCGCCTGCGCGATGCGGGCCGGCGTCGGTTGTGAGGTGCGCAGATTCACCCCCACGTCGAAGAAATCCACCCGCGCGGCGACCTCGGGTTTGTCCTCGGCGCCGGGCGCGACGACGATCGGTACGCCGTGGCTCAGGGCCAGCAGCACGGTTCCGTATCCACCGTTGGTGACCAGCGCGTCGAGACGGGGCAGCAGCAGATCGTAGGGAAGGAACTCGGCCACATGGGCATTGGCCGGAATCGGGCCGACCGACTTCACGGGGACGTTGCCCGTGCTGACCACGACGTGGCCGTCGAACTCGGCCAGTCCGTCGAGTGTCGGCCGGATCAACGTGGAAAGGTCCTGGTTGGCGACGGTTCCCTGGGTGACGTGGACGATCGGCCGTCCGTCGTCGAGTTCGTCCCACCAGAGTGGGAGTGAGACCGGACGGTTCGACCGGCTGGTGTCGACCGGACCGACGAAGCGCAGCCCGGGAACGAAGTCGGTCAGCGGATACTCGAATTCTCGTGGGCCCAGTTGCAGGAGGCGATCGAAGAGTCCCGCGAGGTCGAGGATGAAGGGGAAGTCGGATGGCAGCGACGTGCCGGTGGCTTCCTGGTACATGGTGCGTGCGAGCTTCTGGGTGCCGCGGAACGCGATGTTGACCACCGCAAAGTTCAACGCGCGGTTACGAAGTCGACCCCAAGGCGACCACGACGGCGACAAGGCCATACCGGCCGGTGCCGCATCGCGGGAGAGCTGGGCGAGCGGTCCGATTCCGAAGGCAGCCACCGGCGGCCGCTCTCCGCTGGGGCGGGTGAGCAGGGGCGCGATTCCGGCGAACAGGTGATCCACCACCACCGCATCCACGTCGTCGTCGGCGAGAACAGAACGGACACCGGCCCATTGATCGGGAATCGGGTGAATGAAGTTGTGCTGCAACTGGTATTGCGACAGTGCCAACCCGCTGTGGCGATCGAGATCAGGGAGGTATCCGTCGAGATCGCGTTCGTCGAAGTCGGCGCGGCCGGTCAGTGGAACGAAGTCCATCCCGGCGTCCCGGGCGCTGTCGGCGAAACGGGAGCCGGTCAGCATGATCACGCGGTGGCCGGCGGTCACGAGGTGACGGCCCGCGGCGAGCATCGGCGCCACGTGCCCGTACAGCGGATTGGACGCGAAGAGGAAAGTCGCCATCGGGTTCCTAATCAGACTTGATAGCCGTTCAAGTTAGAATTGAACCATGATCCGGGCGGATGCGGGCGACATCAGACGTTCCTATGACGCCGCCGCCCGACGAGCGCGCGGCGACGCCGATCGGGCCAAGACCCGAGACCGCATCGTCTCGGCAGCGCAGGAGTTGTTCATCGCCAACGGCTACCGGGCGACGTCGATGGCGGCCATTGCGGCTGCCGCCGGTGTGTCGTCGCAGACGATCTATCTCGCCATCGGATCGAAAGCCGCAGTGCTGCAATCGGTGTCGGATCGCGTCATCCTCGGTGGCGAGGCCGCTGCGGTGGCCGATCTCGGCTGGGTACACCGGCTGGCCGCCGAGGACGACCCACACGCACAGTTGCGCATCCTCGTCACCGAACTCGTCTCACTGGCCGAGCGGGCCGCGCCGATCTGGCGGGTCACCCAGCAGGCGGCGGCGGAGGAACCGGAGTTGGCCGCGGCCTGGCGGCGGCATGAGGAGGGGCGACTGGCCGATCAGCGCGCGCTGGTCGGGCTGGTCCGCGGCCTCGCGGTCTCGCCGGAACGCGCGACCGACATCATTCACGGTTTCCTGAGGCCCGATCTCTGGCAGGTGTTCGGGATCGAGCGGGGCTGGACACGCGACGAGGTCGAGGAACTTGCGCTCGATCTGCTTGCCCACCTGCTGCTCTGAGCGCGCCGCTTTCGTATGTCGGATGGGTCGCCGCGCGTGGGGATGTCACTGTCCGGCGCGGCGGATCGCGGTGCGAAGGCGTGCGAGGTCGCCGCTGCGCCGGCCGAGAACAAGCCACAGGATCGCGAGATAGGGCGTGATCGCCGCGGCGATGTAGGCGCGTGCATGCGCGGGAAGGAGGTCGTCGATGACCTGATCCCGGGGCACGCCGTCGACGTCGGCGGGCAGCCAACTGTCGAGCAGCGTTCGGGTCAGCGACACCGGTTCGAATGGCCCGACGGAACTGGCGAGATAGAACGAGATGAGCGTGATGACGAATGCGCCGATCGATGCGATCACCTGCACCTGCGAACCGAGAATGGCCGAGACGCTGCGTATTGCCTCGACGCTGAACCCCAGGACGAGTGCCAGAAGGAGGCAGGCGATCTGAGCGCTGAGCAGTTCTTCGAGGACGGAACTCTCGTCGTCGCTGGACTGCATGGCGGGAAGGGCCAGGGCCAAGGACACCAGACCCGAGATCAGTGCGACCAGCGTGACGCTTGAGGTGGCATCGTTGATGCGCTGGAAAGACGCTCGCGCCGCCTGTTCAGTGGTGGCGGAGGCCGCCTTGGGCGAGACGTGGTACACGATCAGCACCACCAATCCGGCGATGACGATCGACAGCATCCAGGCGACGGCACTGGTGGCGACCCCGGCCAGGGCGAACGACCCCACCAATGGTCCGAACGCCGCATCGGAGATGAGGCGGGTGCCGATCAGCGGCAGCACTCCGACGACGGCGACGACCAGCCCGCTCGCCAGCAGTGGCCCGGAGAACTCGGTGAGATCGAGTGCGTCGAGGTCCGGGTCCTTGCCGCGGATCACTCGCCATTCCGCGGTCATCAATCGGCCGGAACCGCGCAGCCAGTGCGTTCGACCGCGCGGTCGGTCGGGCTTACTCATGGTTGATCATCATGCCCACGAGGTGCCGTCGAGGTGTTGTGGACACACCGTCATCGGCCGGTGGGATCGGCCGGCGGGGCGCGCGGTGAGTTGCCGCCGGGTTCGATCGGCGGGTTCCGTGGAGTGTGCGGCCTACCGTGGAGTGATGACCACTTCGGAGAACTCCCCATCAGAGATCTACGACGTCATCGTGATCGGCGCCGGGCCGGCGGGTGAGAACGCCGCCGACTACGCCATTCGCGGCAGCGATCGCACCGCCGTCATCATCGAGGAGCAGTTGGTCGGTGGTGAATGTTCGTACTGGGCGTGTATGCCGAGCAAGGCGCTGCTGGGGGCCGGGGCGGCGCTCGACCATGCGGTGGCGTTACCGGGGTCGCGTGGACGGGTCACTACGTCAGCGCCCGACGCGTCGGCGCTGCTGGACTGGCGGACCCGGATCGCCGGACGTGACGACACCGGTCAAGTGGAATGGCTCGATTCGGCCGGCATCGATCTGATCCGCGGACGTGGGCGAATCGTCGGCGAGCGGGTCGTCGACGTCGAGGGCCGCACGATCCGGGCGCGTGAGGCGGTGGTTCTGGCGACCGGGAGTACCGCGGCGATCCCGCCCATCGCGGGGTTGGCCGACACCTTGCCGTGGACGTCGCGGGACGCGACGAACCTGCTCGAGGTGCCCGGCCGGATCGCGATCCTCGGCGGTGGGGTGGTGGCCTGTGAGGCCGCCACCTGGTGCACCGATCTGGGCGCGGCCGTGACGATGGTGGTGCGCGGTGAGACCCTTCTGCCGTCCATGGAACCCTTTGCCGGACAACGTGTTGCCGAAGGATTGCGCGAGCGCGGCGTCGACATCCGGTTCGGGTCAACCTTCACCGAGGTCTCGCGCCCGGACGTCGTCGACACCGGGTACGGGCGCATTCACGGCGGACCGGTCTCGGCAACGATCGCAGATCACAACGGTCATGCGGAAAGTCTCGAGGTCGACGAGATCCTGGTTGCCGCGGGGCGACGGCCGGCCATGGCGGGACTGGGACTGGATTCGATCGGTATCGATCCGTCGCGGCCGCTCGACGTCGACGATCACCTCAACGTCGCCGGGCATGACTGGCTGTATGCGGTCGGCGATGTAAACGGCCGGGCCCCGCTGACGCATATGGGGAAGTATCAGGCGCGGGTGGTCGGTGATGTCATCGCCGCGCGCGCATCGGGGACGGCACTCGACGATCGCCACGCCGCGACGTCGGACCATGGCGGAATCCCCCAGGTCGTGTTCACCCGGCCGCAGGTGGCGTCGGTGGGGGTCACCGAGGCTGCGGCTCGGGCAGCCGGCCACGCGGTGACGGTGTCCGACCTCGACATTGCCGTCGCCGGTTCGGCCCTCGAGAGCGAGGACTACCGCGGGCACGCGACGTTGGTGATCGACGGCGATCGTGACGTGCTCATCGGGGCCACCTTCGTCGGTCCCGACATCGCCGAACTGCTGCACAGCGCGACGGTTGCCGTGGTGGGGGAGGTTCCGCTGTCGCGGTTGTGGCATGCGGTGCCCGCGTATCCCACGGTCAGTGAGGTGTGGCTACGCCTCCTAGAGAACTTGCGCTGAGTGAACCTTTGCCGGCCGGTCCTACGGTTACCGCGATGAATCGATCGACGGAATCGAACAAATCGGACCTGGCCAAGACTGGGTAAAACCCGGATGTGAGTGGGACCACAACTCGGGAGCATTGTCTGCCAGACCACCACACAACCTGGAGGCAGCCCATGAGTTCCCCGTCCACCTGGTCCGGCCCGCAGCACCGCAGCAGCGTGCTCTGGATCGTCACCCTGGCCACCATCGCGATCGTCTTCGACGGTTACGACCTCGTCGTCTATGGCACCGTGCTGCCGATCCTGCTCGATGACCCCACCCAACTCGGAAACCTGAGCGCGGCCACCGCCGGAGCGCTCGGCTCGTACGCGCTGGTCGGGGTGATGATCGGCGCATTCATCGCGGGCGCCTTCGGCGATCGGGTGGGGCGGCGTCGGATGATGCTGTTCAACATCATCTGGTTCTCGGTCGGCATGGGGGCGACTGCGCTGGCGCACAACCTCGTCACCTTCGGTGTTCTGCGGTGCCTCACCGGCATCGGTATCGGTGGTCTTGTCGCCACCGTCGGCGCCATGGTGGCCGAGTTCGCGCCGCCGGCCAAACGCAATCTGTTCAACGCGATCGTCTACAGCGGAGTCCCGGCCGGCGGTGTCGTGGCCGCTGTGCTGGCATTGCTGTTCGCCGACCACATCGGATGGCGTGGACTGTTCTGGGTGGGCGCGCTTCCGCTGATCACCCTCTTGCCGGTCGCTTGGTTCAAGATGCCCGAGTCGCCGCGCTGGCTGGTGGCCCGCGGCAGGATTGCCGAGGCGCAAGCCATCAGCGCACGTACCGGTATCCCGATGCCCGCCGAAGAATCACCGGCGGTGCCGAGCGTGGCCGGGGCTGTTGCCCCATCGGAGAAGGTCGGGTTTGCCGCGCTGACGACGCGTCATCTCGCCGTACCCACCCTGCTGCTGGGCCTGATGAGCTTCGCGGGACTGCTGCTCACCTACGGACTGAACACCTGGCTGCCGCAGATCATGAAATCTGCCGGGTTCAACGCGAAGGGTTCCCTGTCGTTCCTGTTGGTGCTCAACGGTGGTGCGATCGTCGGCGGTCTGATCGCCGCGCGTCTCGCGGATCGTCGTGGGCCGCAACGGATCGTGGCCACATCCTTCTGCCTCGCCACCGTGGCGCTGGTATGTCTGACGATGGGATTCCCGCTGCCGGTTCTCCTCGCGGCGGTCGCCGTGGCGGGCGTCGGCACCATCGGAACCCAGGTGCTCATCTACGGTTACGTCTCCAACTTCTACCCGACGAGCGCCCGGGCCGCGGGCGTGGCCTGGTGTGCCGGATTCGGCCGCCTGGGTGGAATCGTCGGTCCGTTGATCGGCGGTGTGCTGATCGGCGCGGGTATCTCCTCGAGCGTAGCCTTCTACATCTTCGCCGGCATCGCGCTGGCAGGTTCGGTGGCCACCATGATGGTGCCATCGCGTGGGTCCATGGAAAGCTCTGTGCCGAAACGCGATTCGCTGCCGCTTGCCGCAGCGGAGTGATGTATCGCCCGTACTGACTGCACCCTGCTCGGCCCCGACGTTCGCGTCGGGGCCGAGTTGTCTGTGGTGGTCTGCAGTGAAAGCGCCTGCGGCACAGTGTCCAGAGAGAATATTGTTCGCCGATCGAGCCGCTGAGGAGCGCCAGCCGCCGCGTTGAGCTGCGTCGAAAAGACGAACCGTGTCCGCCGGGCCGGCTTGTCCGTCGGGCCGAGCTTGTCGAGGTCGAGGCCGAGGTCGAGCCCGCATTCCGCCGGTCGAGCCGACCGGAGCGCTAGCGAAGGTCGTGTCGAGACCACGCAAGACGACGCTGAAAACTCCACCACCCCAACCGCATTCAAATATTCACAACCTGTGAATAGCAAATACTTGCGATTCCGATAGAGAGTGGCTGTAATAGAACACATACGCCACAACGGCCTTTTCGGGGGAGGTGACATCAGCATGACAGACGCCACCGACAGTCCCATGTCACGACCACTGCAGCTGATGCACCAACTCTCCGAGATCTTGGACGAGTTGGCCGCCACTCCGATGACCGCCTGCTCCGACCTCGAGGTGGTGGAGGCGGCGAAACTGTCCGAACAGATCGCCACCCGTACCCACTTCCAAGGCGACCGCGCGATCCTGGAAATCTCTGATCGTGGTGTG